>DASTCR010000133.1:0-14682 GCA_035710925.1 Nitrososphaeraceae archaeon
CAAAAAATAGCTGGAACTTTTTTTAGAACTCAACTGCTTCTTATGCAAGGAATTCTGAGTGACGATCC
This sequence comes from Nitrososphaeraceae archaeon, assembly GCA_035710925.1. Taxonomy (GTDB): domain Archaea; phylum Thermoproteota; class Nitrososphaeria; order Nitrososphaerales; family Nitrososphaeraceae; genus TH5893. The sequence continues at coordinate 69 of DASTCR010000133.1, forward strand.
TAATCTTATTGTTTCTATAATGTCTCAGAACATGTACACCAAAAAATATGTTTCCGAGTATCTTGCTCAGACCGACACACTTACAAGGATCATCAAAGAAAAAAAAGATGACGAATTCTTAAGCGACATGATTAGGGTTAAATCAATTTTTGGTCGATATGTTGATTTGCAGATGTCATACCAAAAAATATATTCTGGGTTGGCAAGGCAGTAAGGTAAGTTTCCTAACCCACTTCGGCTAAATTATTCGGAAACATCTGATTCGTTAATTTGAAGTATGGAATAAAGGTGTCATATGGGTGTACAGCGCTAGGCCTGGTATGATGATAAATACCATTAACCACAATGCAGATTAGACAGTGAAAAAACAATTTGCTAACCATCTCTTATGTCTTCAACATGAAGACAGGGAGATTAGGCTTTCATTAGTTTCACTACATGAGGCTAGCGACACAGAATGTATTGAAGGATTTTTGCAATGTCCTCATTGTGAAGCTGTTTATCCAATCCTAGAGGGAATCCCGATCATTGTAAAAGATTTCTCAGCATATGTCCAAAGAAGGACATCCACATATGGTAAATGGTTAATGACGACAAGAACTGAGAAAATGAAAGGCTTTCTAAGAGAAGCAAGTAGGCATATAGAGACATCCCAAATTGAAAGCGACCGCTACGAAGAGGAAGGTGTTTGGTTTGCACCGTATAGATGGACGCAATATGACCATGATCCAAAAGATCGATTCCTGAGCTCTTTGAGGTGGCGACTAAAACCAAATGAATTATACAACAGAGTAATTCATGGAATAAGCCCAAAAATGGACGGCATAGCCCTTGACATGGGTTGTTCTCTAGGCTATAGTACCTTAACACTTGCCAACAAGTTTGCGTTTGCCACGGGAATTGATTTGTCCTTTTCTTTTATTAAAGAAGCCAGAAAGCGGATGTTTGAATCTAGAATAGGAAATGTGGAATTTTGTGTTGCAGATTGCCTCTTACCGCCATTTAAGTCAGAAAAATTCGATCTAGTTACTGTGTTTAATATGATAAATTTATTAGATGCGTCGAAATTACTTCCTTCAATTCATTCCCTGTTGAAACCCTCAGGCTATACTATTATAGCAGACCCTTTTGATTTTAATCACCAACCTCCGCCCCAGAAGATGTTCGACAGTCAATCATTCAGAGAATTTCTCAAAATCTCCAAGTTCAGAGTTGAAGACAAGACAGATACAAAGGAGTCCTTTATTCCTTGGATTCTCAAAATAAGCGAGAGAACTTATCTCTTCTATTTCGTAGATTACATCAAAGCAAGAAAAATCTCCAAGCACAAAGCACGCTAAAAAGCTCAAATAACCCCCCATAATGCCAGTCGTTGCGCGGCAGCAATCCAAATAATAAGATAATGGAATACCATCCAAACAATATTCGTTCAAGCGTCACAGTTTTTTCTCTGATTGATTAACTGATAGAATAAAAATCAAACCAATTCTTTGATTTAGGACGATCTAAATATACCTGCATCTGCGTCCTGATTTGTCTCGATATTCATGGCCGAATTCTGAAAGCGATGATAGATCCTTACCATTAAAGATAGTTCCATCTTTACAGACGAGCCTGTCTCCTATGCAACAGCTAGCACATATTCCAATTCCGCATTTCATGTAACGTTCTAGACTCGCCTGAATCGGAATTGATTTCTTCCGAGCAAGTTCGAATACCTTCTTCATCATACCTTCAGGACCACAAGTGTATACAGTATCAAACCTCTCGGTGTTTATCAGACTCAGCATAGCATCTGTTGTCTGTCCTCTTAACCCATAGCTGCCGTCCTCGGTTGTGACGACGACGCGATGGGTTGTATCGCTTAGACTTTTTAGCGCCAGCTCTTCAAAGAAAACCTCCGGATGAGTTCTTGCCCCTATGATTAATGTTGTATCTATTCGAGCGCTATTGAGAGAACCTGCTAACCGGAGTAATGGAACCAAACCAGTTCCTCCTCCAACCAGTATCACTTTCCTGGCATTCTTCTGAATCTCAAAAGAATTTCCATACGGACCTCTCACGCCCAATCTATCTCCTACTTTTTTGTTGTATAGTGAGGTTGATCCGTACCCCTTCTTTCGTACTGTCACTGCTGCATATAATTGCTCATGCCAGATCATCGCGCTCATGGGTAGCTCCTCGGCCCCGGGGATCCAAACCATTAAGAATTGCCCTGCTCTGGCCTTAGAGCTTGTTTCGTCTCGGAAGACGAAGGTTCGTACTGTTGAGGTTTCTTCAACTATTTTTTCAATTTCAACAATACGCAGCCTGTCAATATTTGTGCGCATGACCTATTATCTCCATTACATTTTTTGCGCTTTTTCGCTTAAGATAAGTCCGCATCCCCAAGCATATAGCATCAAAACTAGACATTCCTTTGGCTGCTATGACGCTTCCTAACTGTACCGCGGACGCTCCTGCTAGCATCGCTTCTATCGCATCTTCCCATTCGAAAATGCCGCCACACGCTACTACGGGAATTCCGATTTTTCTAGTAATCTCATAGACACACCTAATCATTAAAGGTTTGATTGGCTTTCCAGAGAGACCACCAATCTTATTGCTGAGGATAGGCATGCCTGTTTCGATATCTATTGCCATAGCCCTGAGCGTATTAATGGCAGTTATTCCATTTGCTCCAGCATCCTTTGCAACGGACGAGACTGAAAGCACATCAGCGTTTCCTATACCCACTTTTACGAAAACGGGTTTAGTTGTACACGATTTGGTTGCTTTGACGACTCGGTAAACCATTTCAGGGTCATCGCCTAGTTCCATCCCCATCTTAGCTACGTGCGGACATGAAAGATTGATCTCATAGCCAGTAATATTCAAACTGTCAAATTTCTTAACTATCAAAGGAAAGTCCCTATCGGACGAACCTGCGAGACTCACCAAGATGGGTAGATCATAGTTTTCTCCGATTTCTTGTGAAAAAGCATCAGCTCCCGGATTTGCCAAACCTACTGCATTTAGATAACCAGAATTGTCCAATGAAACAATAGTAGGATTTCTATATCCTTCTATTGGGAAAGTACTAATTGACTTACTAACAAAGGCTCCTACATTCAACTTGTACAGCCTCCTAAACAGATCCATGGAAATACCCAGGAAACCTGAGGCAAGCATAGTTGGATTACGCATACATATACCTGCAAAATTTACAGAAAGGCTATCGTCCGCTAAACGTTGTTGTCTTCTCAATTGGCGTGTATCCTCAGCAAACTACGATGTACCAGTATAAACTTTTTCTCATATGAACTTCTGTAGAGTTTCTCGAGTTGTATGTTGCTAACAATATTCAGTTCAAACAGATCGTTTGGAGGGCTTGACACAGTCCTCTCCCCCAGCATTCCTATAGTCATATTAGTCGCAAGTTTAATTTCCAATACCATGCCAAGCAAATTCTAATGTCTCTCGAGTTAGATCCTGTAGGACGCTCAGAATAAAACATCATCCATGAGGAAAAACAAATTTAAGGGAGGGATTGTACACATGATAAAGAAACTCGCTGTCTTGTATCTCGTACATGACATAGACTTGATATGAAGTATCCATTTCTCAATTATGAAATTAGGATTTAGTAGCAACGCCTTTAAGAAATATTCATTAGATCAGTGTATCCCTTTGATATCTCAGATCGGTTATTCCGCCGTTGAAATACTCTGTGACGTACCACACGCTTACCCCCCTCAACACCAAGATGTTGTTGGAATCAGAACCCTCCTTTCAAGACACAACTTGGAAGTTTCAAATCTTAACACCTTTACTCTGTACGCGATTCAGGACACTTATCATCCTTCCTGGATAGATGAGGCAAGTGAAATGAGGCAAATTCGTTTGCAGCATACAATAAATTGTATAGAGCTCGCCAGTAAATTAGGATGCAAGAATATATCAACGGAAGCGGGAGGACCATTCTACGATGCAACCAATAATAAGACTGTGTTGATACGTCGCTTCATAAAGGAGATCAATGCTTTATCACGATTTGCGGAGGAACATGAGGTTAAGGTGCTCTTAGAGCCAGAGCCAGGGCTATTATTAGAAACATCCCAAGAATTTTCGTCATTTATAAAACACATTAAATCCGACTACATCAGGCTAAATTTCGACATTGCTCACTTCTATTGCACAAGAGAAGATCCTACAGAGGCGTTTTACAGGTTATCAGATTTCATAGAACATATTCACTTATCAGACATAGCTAATAATAGGATTCATAACCACCTTATTCCCGGCCAAGGCTCGATTAACTTCAAAGCAGTATTTAAGGCAATAAACGATTCAGGGTATAAGGGAGTTGTAACAGTAGAACTGTATCCCTACCAAGACGATCCAATGAACGCGGCTGCCAAATCTTACGATTTCCTACGGCGTATACAAGCTGAGATCGATAGTTAGTCGGTCTACGACTGGGACTGGTTCGAGGATTGCACTTACATTATAAATTATTGTCTGTAAATGAACCATCAGATTCGAGATGCAGCTGGTAATCTTAGCTATAAATATAAATACCAAACATAGCCGAAACGTCTGGACTTGATTAAGCATGTATTACTAATCGACATCGTGGGCCTGGAACCTCGACACTTAGAATCAGGAGATCTCTTGCCAAATATATCCAAAATCGCCATAGATGGAGAATATTCAAAAATGCAGCCCGTTTTTCCTGCTGTGACTTGTACAGTCCAAGCCAGCGTATTGTCAGGTAAATATCCGAACGAACATGGAATCGTTTCAAACGGATTATATGATAGGAACACACACAATGTATCTTTTTGGGAGCAAGCCAACAGCTTAGTTCAAACTGAGAGGGTATGGGACTTGATAAAGAAGAAAAGTCCGTTTAACAAAACGGCCATTCTATTTGGACAGCAAACAATGTTTTCAAATGCAGACATTGTAGTTACACCAAGGCCTCTCCATATGGCAGATGAAACGATAATGTGGTGTTATTCGAAACCAGTTGGATATTACGAGGAACTAAAGTCCAGGCTTGGGGAATTTAATCTAGCAAGCTACTGGGGTCCCCTAGCTTCTCAGGAATCGAGCAAATGGATAGTTAATGCAGCAGTCGATACTTTGGAAAACCAGCGGCCCTACTTTATGTTCACCTATATACCCCATGTGGATTATTCTGCCCAAAAGTTTGGCAAAAACAGCAATGAAGTTCGAAATGACTTGAGAAGAGCAGATGAGCTAGTGGGAAGAATTGTTCAACAGGTCACAGACTTGGGGGTGAAGGACGAGACGCTCTTTTTTATCTTCTCCGAGTATTCATTTAATGATGTGACGGGTTCTGTTCCATTGAACCAAAAACTTCGAGATGCAAATCTACTTGCTGTTCGCAATATCTATAATAAAGAATACTTAGACTTCGAATTTAGCACTGCATTTGCAATGGTGGATCACCAGGTAGCACATATCTATACAAGAAAGGGCTCTGAGGACAGAACAAAAAAAGCCGTAGAGGACATTGACGGAGTAGAATGTGTGTTAACCCAGGACGAGAAAAGGAAACTGAAAATAGACCATAGCAGACGTAGTGGCGATCTAATAGCGATCTCTCAAAAGAACAAATGGTTCAGCTACCAATGGTGGTATGATACGGAAAAAGCTCCAAAATTTGCAAAGACCGTCGATATACACAGAAAGCCAGGATACGACCCGCTTGAATTATTCTTTGATTACAGTACCAAATCAATCGCTCAAGATACAAGTTTGATAAAGGGTTCTCATGGACTTGTCCCAGATGACCACGAAGACGAAGGCCATGCATTGTATATCTCTAGTCGGCCGACAGGTATGACGGAAAACTCCAGTAAATCTGGTCAAGATATTACTTCGGCAGACCTTGGCAGATGCATCATAAATTTACTAATCTGATGATTGAAGGAATCCTTCTCCATCGATCCGATATGATAATCCAGCTGTTAAAGGGTAAAGTCTTTTGGTCAAATATGATATGCTGACATCAGAGAGAGGCTATGGAAATGCGTTAAAGGATTACGTTGAAATTACTCGGAAGGAATTTGCGACTCACATCAGAGATAGTCTTGTGAGGGAAGTTGGGCAAAAAAAGATTGACCCGAAGTTCTTCTACGACGATAAGGGCTCACACCTTTTTGAAGAGATATGTCTTCAGCCGCAATATTACCCGACTAGAACAGAAATTGAAATATTGAAAAGATCATCCCTGGATATTGTTTCCAATCTTAATTGCAAGTCAGCCAGCGTGATTGAATTTGGAAGCGGCAGTTCATTGAAAACAAGATTGCTTCTTAGGCAGTTTTGGAAACAAGGAGTCTCTGTCGTATATTTTCCAATAGACATCTCTCAAACAGCTCTTATTTCTAGTGTAAAAAAAATCTCTTTGGAATTCAAAAACTTAGATATTATAGCTATTTCAACCGATTATCTTGGAGGACTGGACAAGATATCCAACCTTATTGATGCAAGTAATAGCATCCCAAAGAAAAAGGTGATGTTTTTTCTAGGGTCAAGCATCGGAAACTTTGAACCAGATGAAACTGAATCCTTCCTCAGATCCATCAGGTCCACGATGAGAACGGAAACCCAAGATAATCTATTCATCAGCTTCGACCTAGAAAAAGATATAGAAATGTTGGAAGCAGCCTACAACGATAATGCAGGTAAGACATCAAAATTCAATTTAAATTTGTTAAGGCGTATTAACAAGGATCTGGGGGGAAAATTTAGAATCAGAAATTTTTTCCATTATGCAGCGTACAATAGGAAGAATAAGAGAATAGAAATGTTTATCGTGTCCAAGTGTGATCAAGAAATTTATATAAAAAATCTGGATGAATCCGTCAGCTTAAAGAAAGGAGAGAGAATTCATACCGAGAATTCATACAAATACTCTACAAGCCAAATCAAACAGTTGGCAGAAAAATCTGGTTTCCTCGTAAAGAAAAATTATATGGATAGGAATAGGTGGTTCGACCTAGTCTGGCTGGTCCCGACATAGAATCCCTACCCAGAAATCATCACGAAGATAGGATAAAAAATTTCATCGCAATCAGAATACAGACTTGTAGGGAGCATTTTTTAAGCTTGAGATCCGTGTCACAAGAAAATGCCGAATGACTTGGTGTCACATATAAGACAATAAGTCAATCTTTTGGGAGATCGCTGTCCAGTCAAACCAACAAAATTTCGGGATTGATGCTAGGCTGTCCGATTGGCCCAGCATACTATGGTAAAGGTACTAATAGCCGAACCCACCACACCAGCAATTAGGGCTCCAATCATTGATTGGCTCAAATAGTTTGGCAGTGCATGTGAAAACCAATCTGTCAATCCAGGAAGTGCTGAATATCCTATGAACCCTATACCAAATCCCAACATCCAGATTAAGAAGATAGCAAACTTTCTAGACATATTGTCTGCCTCTTTGTACTAGCAAGCAAGCTCTGGTATTAGTTGCTAAACGGCGGTTGCAATGGGTCATAATGTTCTAGCAATGGTTGAGGTATTAAATCCAATTGTCAAATTTTATGAATAAAAAGGGAGTCAACAACGGAGCATGAAATCTACTATACGGCCATTGCTAATATTATCTAGATTTATTTCCTATGACAGTAAATTCTTATGACATATCCGAATAAATATAATGCTATTCTCTATCGAATCAACATTATGTTGATAGCAGAATCTTGTGAACAGTTTTGGCATGAAAGAACCAGGGGCCCATCTTTTGATTGATCGGTATAAGGATCGGGGACTTCATAAGGGTATAAGCTCGGAACACATCATCTCACGAATTAATACAATTACCCCTGCCAATTCATTGATATGAATCATAGATATGAATAGTCGAAATGGACACGAGTTCTATGACATCGGAATTTAATAGTAGATGTCCTGAATGTCAATCACCTCTGATTCATGATCATTGTAAGGGAGAGCACATATGCCCAGGCTGCGGTTACGTGGTTATGGAGCAAGGATTAGATTATGGCCCTGAGTCACATTCGTTTGATTCAGAAGAAAAGTCAAAAAATACACGTGCTAGTGGATATACAAGTGTTTCTCTCCACGATTATGGCATAAGAACTGAAATTGGACTTGGATCGCGGGACTATAGCGGAAAATCGATTAACCATCAGATAGCAGAACAGATGAATAGTATGCGAAAATGGCATTCAAGAATAAGGGTCGCATCTCCAAAAGAAAGAAGACTTTCAAATGTCCTGTCCAAAATTAATGAGATTTGCTCTATAATGTCACTCTCGAAAACGGTTATGGAGACCGCGGCTATGTTGTACAGAAACTACGAAACAATGAGCGAGGCAAAGGGAAAGTCAATTGCTTGCATAGCGGCGGCCTCAATTTATCTAGCATGCAAAAGGTGTTCGATTGTACGATCGCTTGAGGAGATCGTAAGGGCCGAAGGTATACAAGAGAATGACAGATCCACATTGAAACTTGCGTCGAAATACTACCGGATGATGGTAATTGAGATGGGGGTTTTCACAACGCGCGGATCGGATGATGACTCTACTCCACGCATACCATCCCCTTCTCAAAGCCCTCAGCCAGTCAATCATCATACACCTATTCCCGTGAGTCTCTCAATCGATCAATATATCGCAAAGCTTACCAATATGGCAAAAATTGATACGAAAGTAGAGAGGCTTGCAATAGATCTCGCACACAAGACTAACAGTAATCTTATAGCTGATGGCAAAGCACCAAATGGCTTGGCAGCGGCATATATTTACCTAGCTGCCTTGTTACTAGGAATCAATCTTTTGCAGATGGACATTTCTACACTTGCTGGAGTAACAGAAGTCACAATCCGCAATAGGTGCAAGGACATTATGTCAAGCTGCAAAATAAAGGTCATAATTAAGCCACCGGCAGGACTAACTGTTCCAGAAGTTTAGAGTATTTATCCTAAATGAGCGTGGGTCCAGCTCGCGACGATCTGTACATTTGTTCGGACTCATGGTCTCTTACATTGAAATCGAGGATTACGAAAAATATTGTTTATATTAATCCAATTCTACAACAATTATTATGGAGAGAATAAATGGGGAAACCATCACAGGAATATCTCTTATCTTTTTAGCGACATTATTTATTATAGCAGGATCAGTAAATCCTGTCTGGGCGCTGCTTTTCTGGGCAGATGTTCTTATATTAGTGATCGGCATCGCATTTGTAATCCTAGGACTTTGGAGCCTAAGAAGACATCGGGGTCATACTCATTCAGAGCCCAAGAGTACAGCGTAGCCCAAGTTTTGATGGGCTATTTCATATTATTAAACAAAGATCCTAGACCTTCTATTGATCATGAACACGATAACTGACAAAACCTAATTTCACGCAAGTATTATATGTTAAATTACACAACGAATTATAGTTTTGAACCTGACGTTCTTTTGTAAGCGTGGCAATCATTCCGATTGTCCTGGCAGTTGGCCGACGGATTCTACGGATGAATGTACTCATGATTGCTCTTTTGATATTGCTTTGTCCCCCTGTGGCTGTGAGTGTCATAATCCATAACCAGCCTTGAAAAATAATGGACAGACACGACAGGCTCTTATATCGCACGAGCTTGCTAGTCGCGTCATAGAAGAGCCACCCTTCGGTGGCGGCTGTGTTGATTGTAAATGGGTACAACCAAGAATAGGCATTCGTCCATAGCAGAGCTATTGTCTCAACTGTTGACTAATGGGAGCTCCTATCCTACATAGCATCTCTTGAGCTTTGCGACGAATTTTTTCGTTTATCCTGACTATGACCATACCTTCAAGGGGCTGACCATAAAGGACTACTGATCCATTCGGTACTATAACAAATAGTGGTAGCGCAAGCAAGTCCTCTTCACCGGTAACTAGTATTCTGACCGGGAAAGGCATTTTCAATGCCTCTCTGATTGTTGCAATGGCACTTCTTGATACTGTTCCTGGCCTATTCGAACAATGCAAAAACGATAAATTCTTCGAACCCTCATCTTCGATAAGTGCAACTAATTTAGATCTGCTAGTTTTTGTTCTCCTTTCTTTTCCATCAATGACTGAAAGATCCGGAACTATTCCAAATAAAAGCAACCTTGCTGTTGTAGCATCGCCAACCGTCACTAGGATCCGAGCATCTTTTGTATAAAATTGAATTTTTTTTTTGTTATAGTCTTGTCATTTATAAGTTCCCCAAACGGTTCTTTAAGTAACTTTTCCAATTCATGAGGGAGAACCAATATTAATCAGCGGCTGTGGTGGAAGGAGCTAACGTCGATTCATTTGATGCTATCTCCTTTGAATTTAGATCCGCTGCAATTACACTTATCCGACCTGCTACTGTCTTAGCCACTTTTCTTAGTTCTTTTGCTTGGATTGAATCTGCATCAGAAATTATAACTGGCTTACCTTTGTCGCTTCCTTCCATGATCTGGGGAGACAATGGAATTTCTCCAAGAAACGGGATGCCATATTTTTCACTTATTCTTTTGCCCCCGCCCTCACCAAATATGGTTATTTGCTCATTGCAATGGGGGCACCGCGTGTAGCTCATATTCTCTATAACCCCTACGATTGGTACATTTAGTTTGCTGAACATTCCTAAAGCCTTGACCGCCACGTTCATGGCCACATCTTGCGGAGTAGTTACTATTATGATTCCAGTAACAGGAATAGTTTGAGCCATGGTTAATGGAGCATCCCCAGTCCCTGGTGGCAGGTCTATGATTAGATAATCAAGAGATCCCCACTCAACGTCTGTTAAAAATTGCTTTATAATTCCTGAAATAATAGGTCCCCTATAAATGCCAGCTTGCTGTGACTGCTCGTAAAAAAAACCCATAGAGATGACTTTAACTCCTTCGACATTTGGCGGCTGGATCTTGTTATTTATGACCTGAGGACTTGCCTCGGCTCCCATCATAAGAGGTACACTGGGCCCATAAATATCTGCATCCAAAAGCCCTACCTTCGCTCCAGTTTCAGCTAGCGCAAGTGCCAGATTTACAGCAATTGTTGTCTTGCCTACTCCTCCCTTTCCACTAGCAATTGCAATTATGTTTTTTACATCAGGGATCAACTCGTCCATTGATATGGCTCGCCCTTCCATTACCCTTGCTGTAACTTTTAAATCTAAATTCTGTATCCCTATATCTGATATCGCGGCACGGACGTCCCTCTCAATATCATCGTTAAACGGACATGCTGGAGTAGTCAGCTCTAACGTAAAAGAAACATTTCCACCCGTAATATTTAGATCCTTAATCATGCCCATAGACACAATATCCTTATGCAGTTCTGGGTCTACGACTTTCCGCAGAGAAGATAGGACTTGTTCAACTGTTGCCATACCTAATCAAAAAATTGTTTAACAGCCTATTTAAATCCTTCAGGCATTTGACTCGCTACGGAAAGAGTCTTTTTACATCTTGGAATCTTTTCCTTAACGTTACGATACTCGTGTCACCCGCCACTGCAATCTGGGCCTGGCTTACTTTCTCTCCTTCCTTGAGACAGGCAGCATATAGTACTGCAACTGCCAGCGCATTTGGATCCTTTCCATGAGAGATTGGGTTTTCTTTGATTTTGCTAAGCATCTCGAGGCCCCGTCGGTACGAAAGTTCGCTTACCTTGGCCTTATTTGCTATCTTGGCGAGATAAGCATTGGAGTCAATTACGGGTAAGTGAAGTTTCATGTACCGCACTAAAAGCCTGTAGCACTTGCCGGCAAATATTGAATCGGTGTTTGCCGTATTCGCAATCTCGTCCAGGGTCCTAGGAACATTCAACTCCCTGCATGCTGCATATACTGATGCGACCACGAGCGCACGAATCGACCTACCTTTAATAATACGCTTGTCCAGTGCCTTGCGATAGTTATACGCAGATTTTTCTATTAATGCATCATTTAAAAATAGCTTGTCTTTAATCGTGCCAAGAATTGCAAAGGCACTTTTTAAATTCCTATGGTAACTTCTATTATTGCTAGAAATTTTGTTCCATCTTCGCATTCTTTGTACCTTGCTAAGCTGTTCTGGGCTAATTGTGGCACCGTTAGCATCTACGTTTGAATATGAAATAAATGTCGAAAGTCCCATATCGTGAAAAGCGAGAGAAGTTGGCATTCCAGTTCTACTTTTACTCTCCATGTCATCATTAGAATAAACCCTCCATTCGGGCGTTAATGATTCAATATTATCACGCAAAACCATTCCGCAGGCACTGCATATCACCTCACTGCTGTCAGCATCATAGACGACTGCTTTGCTGTTGCAAAGACTGCATTCCTCTTTATCCAAGGTTACTGTACCCTGTTCAGAACTAATCAAATTGACTTACCTCCACCAAGGCTAATTGAAGCGGTTTAAACACATATCTTATATTCATTAACACCATGGACCTGTACAGACCATATAAGGAATATGTGTACAATTAACGAATTGGACTTGCAAATAGCTACATTGCAGCGAGGATGAACACAAGTTACATAAGTGAGCTTGTCAATATCATGTGATATGCGATCTGATGCGAATAGTGATGCTCGAACCTCAACAGTTACTAGGTCGTTCAGATTTGAACATCAGTTATCACAAATTCTAGACGAAGAGGCAGAAAGGATGGGGATTTCGGTTAATGCGTTAGTTGGAGTAATACTACGAAGATATTGCGAATTTACACGTTATTTGTCCAAAATAGACATGATTGTCATTAACCGCGAATTTCTGACCTACCTCCTGGACACATATGATGACGATTCCGTATATTCAATGGGGACAAAACTAGGTCAAATAATCCCCTCTGATACAATTATGTTTTGGAAGAAGGAACTAAACGAGCATTCTGTTCTTGAATATATAGAGAAGATTATTTGCAGGTATGGTCATCTGGGAACATTCGATGAGATATTTCAGTCTGACAGCAGAGTAATTGTAATAAGACATCGTCTGGGTAGAAAAGGCTCCATTTTTTTTCAAGCATTCTTTCATTCTGCTCTCAAGACAATATTGAATGTAGATGCGAGATTTGAAATCACCGATTCATCTCTTAAATTTGATATCAAAGATGGCTCTTCTCGTTATTCAGCATAGTAAAAGATAACAAAGTATTGAAGTATCAAAAGGTTCATAAATTGAACTTGGTACCCAAGTCTTGTAATCAAAGGAATGTTTGCAATCATACATATGTCAGACGTAGTCAGAATTCCCCCTAACAAGCTAACAAATTCTCTAAAGGCCACTGCAATTGGGATCCTCAAGGAGAAATATGAAAGCATGATTAGTCCTGAAATAGGATACATAGTAACGATAATAGATGCATACGCTAACTCCACAGGTAAGCTCATCGCCGGTGACGGCGCGACCTATCACAAGGTTGGTTTCAAGGCTTTAACATACTTTCCAGTATTACAGGAAATAGTTGAAGGCGAAATAGTAGAGATAACGGATTTCGGTGCATTTGTCAGAATCGGACCAACTGATGCATTATTACACCTGTCACAAATTACCGATGATTACCTTAGGAGTGATGTCAAACAGGGGGTAATCATCGCTAATCAGAGTGCGAGATCTTTGAAAATTGGATCTCGAATCCGTTCGAGGGTAACTGCAGTAAGCCTAGGTAAGGGAGCAGCAATGGGCAAAATCGGCATAACTTGCAGACAACCATTTCTCGGCGCACTTGAGTGGATTGAGCACGAAATAAAGAAGGCTAAACAACCACAGCCTCCTGTGCCGGCAAAGGAGAAGAAAGGGAGCGTGAACAAGTAGGTGCCTAGAGAGTTGGCATGCAAGAGGTGCAGGGCGGTAACCGTAGGCAAGGTCTGTCCAATTTGCAAATCCACCGAACTGACTCCAGATTGGTACGGAATTATTCTGATATTTGATGCTAATAAATCGAAAGTGGCATCATTATTGGAGATCCATGCCTCACATAAGTATGCATTAAAGGTATCCTAAAGATATCAAGATGGGCGTTTTATCCAGCTATCTTGACGTTCGTAGGTCGATATTGAATTTTCTACAGGAAGATATAGGTACGGGGGATATCACGACCAATAATGTCGTCCCGAACCATACAGTAGTTCACGCTACAGTTGCATGCACTGGTCCAAGAAGTTCCATAACTTGTGGTCTTGAGGAAGCAACGACCGTTTTTGAAATGTGCGGTTGTGACGCCCAACCAGCTACGCGTGAAGGTTCAGCAGTAAGGAAGGGTGATATCGTAATGAATATTATAGGTGAAGCAAGATCGGTGCTAAAAGCAGAAAGGACTGCTCTAAATCTAATCATGAGAATGAGTGGAATTGCCACAATTACAAGAGAATTTGTTAACTTAACTCACAAATATTATCCGGAGGTAAAAATTGCTGGAACAAGAAAAACAGCCCCAGGGCTACGATACTTTGACAAAAAAGCAATATCAATAGGAGGGGGTTATAGCCACAGAATGCGGCTAGATGACATGGTTTTGATAAAAGATAATCACCTGGCAGCCGCGGAATCAATAGAACGAACCATACGTACAGCAAAGGACAATGTAGGGTCAGCCATTAGGATAGAATGCGAGGTGAAGAGCATCGA
>DASTCR010000134.1:0-2016 GCA_035710925.1 Nitrososphaeraceae archaeon
CACCGGATCCCAGATAAAAAATAGAGAATAATCTAATTAAAAAATTAAAATATCTCAAAACGCAAGTGATAGCAGTTGTGGTACTACGTTTTGTGATATGATTCAGTTTATAAAGGATTTGCAGTCACAAAAATTCACATCATTAGCATTAACCTCTATTGATATTATTTTTATTTTATCATTTCTATTAATACTATTAACGTGCTGTTCTCTTTTTCATAAGGCTTTTGCTGCATCGCCTGCGTTTGATCAAATTTTCATACCTGATCAAGAAACCAGTAATCAGAGAAATGATTGGGTTCAGACCTTTGGTAATGACAGCACTCATTTAAGGTCTGACCACGCAAACCTACTGGCAGTAGATTATCTTAGTGATGGAAAAACTCTAGATGCTACATTTTGGTTAGGATCAAATCTCGAAAATGATTCTACATACAATCAACCACTCAAAAGGATTAGGTATGGTATGCTTATTGCCATTGTTTCATTGCCTCCAACTTCAGGATATAACGGAGCGAATTACAACTTTTATATTGAATCAGTTGATGGAAAATGGAGTGAATATCTTTACCAATTATCATCAACAGGTTCTTCTGCACTTGTAGAGTCTAAAATAAACTATACGGAACCCTTTGCTGGCACTACAGTGGGGCCAGGATATGTTAAGTTACGTTTGGATCTAAAGTCTATAAATTATCCTACGGCATACGGCTTATCATTTTATACAGCAGAATCCTTCAAATCAAATGAGGTTAGAGATTTTACAGGTTGGATTGCTATTCCTCCTGCTACTGTCGACATATCAACACATCCAGAGAATATAGTCATAAGGCAAGGAGAAAAGCAACTAATTCGGGCTGAGGTAGATACGCCTTTTTCTAATAATGTTACTAATATAACTTTCGATAATGACACAGACTACAATTCTGGCGGCCTAAAAGTATCTACCCAAAGAATACACCCTCCATTATTTGAGGTAGAGGTTTCTCCACAAACACCACTAGGAACATACACTATACCGTTTGTGGCTTCAATGTTAATAGCAACGACATATTCGACATCGCCTACTACTACTGCGGCCACCGCTCCTGTTGACACAGTAACTGAAATTGTAGATCCAGAGTTTCAGGTATCTAAAAAATATCCGACAGTTGGCTATATAACTAGTCAGGCAAATTTAACAATAGATGTAATACCACCGCTTACTTTTGAAGAGACGTTTATGGCCTTTTGGGAAACATACGCGACACACATGGCAATTGTTGTAAGTGGGATGGTGGGAGTGCTTATGACATTTTTTGTAGAACATCTGAGAAGCAGAAGGGAACACAAAAAAGAAGGAATGAGGAGGTTATAAAATGCGGTGCTGAACATATTATGATTAAGTTCATGGTATGAAAGAAGAAGATATCATTCCGGATCGCCAAGACAAGTAAGAGAATATTTGCACTTCCTAAAACTCAATCTTTGACGACCAAAAGGTTCCACCGGATTGTTTCCATTTTTTGTAATCTGCTACAATCTTTTTATGATCAAATCCGAATCTTGTGTTATCTGTCTTTTCTATGTCTATCCATTCTATCGCGGCCGCATCATCTTGTGCCTTAGCGTCCATTTTATCATTGTTTTGGGATATCTTTGCAATAAATACAGTTGACATAATATGTCCTCTTGGATCTCTCTTAGGCTCCGAGTAAACACCGAGGATATCAATAAGTTCTATATCTAAGGATGTTTCCTCCTTAACCTCTCTTTTTGCTGCATCTTCAACTCTTTCTCCTTCGTTTACAAATCCCCCTGGTAGTACTAAATAATCTTTGAATGGTTCTTTCCTTCTTTTAACTAATAAAATCTGAGAGTCACTTTGGATGATAGAGTCTACTGTAGGTACCGGATTTTTGTAACTTTGACCTTTCACATATAAAAGAAATAAATAAACGACTAAAAAGTGAACCGGTGTTCTAGAATCCAGGATTGTCTTTGTCATGTTTAGAAATCATTTCATTGCAGAAGTCT
>DASTCR010000135.1:0-6841 GCA_035710925.1 Nitrososphaeraceae archaeon
GTTGTGATATCATACTTAATTTGTTGTGAGAAAGACCTATATGAAATATAGATTATGTTACCCTGGTGCATTCGCCCCTCCTAGTATTTTTAATGATTATTCTCTTCATGGTGTCTCTGAGCGTATTGTTATTAGAATTGACGCTAACAAGGCTCTTTTCAATCATCCTATGGTATGACTATGCTTTTATGGTAATATCGATTGCGTTTTTTGGGTTAGGTATAGGTTCTCTATTGGTCCATATTTTCAAGGGGAAGTTAAATGAAGTAAATCTTCCCTCTAGGGTACTTCAGTCCACAATGGGATTCGCAATTTCTCTTCCAATTGTGCTTCTTGTAATGGGACAACTCATTCCATCTAATCCTTCATTTATTTATGTTTTTTACCTTTCTTCATCTATTCCCTTCTTTTTTGCAGGGCTGTCTGTTGCCATGATTTACCTGAGCATGCCAAAAGAAATAACAAGGCTGTACTTTATCGATCTTTTAGGAGCAGGAGCAGCCGCTCTTATTCTAGATCCTATCATTCAGGTATTGGGGGCGGAATCTGTGTTACTTTCAATTTCTCTTCTAGTTCTTGGACCAACTTTGATTGTGGCCCTGTTCTTGGTTAGAAACTCAGAAGGTTACATAAAGAAGGCAACTGACAAGGAAAATAGTGTATCGGTCCCAATCGAAAACAAGTTAAAGATTTACGGTATTATTGTTTTCGGATCAGCAGCTATACTATTAGTAATTAGTATTGATTTCAATATGTTTGCAATAGAACCAGGAATCAGCAAAGGCCTGTACTACCAGCTGGCTAAGCCCCAAGAGTATCAACATCTTTCCACCCAGTGGAATTCATTTTCACGAATCGATGTGACAAAACAGACACACCATAATTACAATAACGAGGCTGCTTCTCAGAATAGCAGCTCAGAAAACACAGGAAGATCCAAAGCATTAGCATCTATAATGATTGATGCAGATGCCGATACCCCGGTTTTTAGATGGAATGGATCCCTTAGTGATATTTCATGGGTAAGAGAGTATATGGACTATTTACCTTATGAACTTCTGAAAGCAAATAGTACACTAGTTATTGGTAGTGGGGGAGGAGAGGATATTCTGATCGCATTAGCGGGCGGCTCAAAAAATGTTACCGCAGTAGAAATAAATCCGTTAATAATATCAAAAGCTAAGGAATTTGGTAAGTTAGCAGGAAACCTGTATGATCGTAAGGAGGTAGATGTCTATATCGACGACGGAAGACGGTTTATCAGTTCGAGCAATTCAAAATACGATATAATAACCATAAAGCTTGTCGATTCGTGGGCGGCCCAGCTTGCCGGAGGTTACGCATTATCAGAAAATTATTTGTATACCGTAGAAGCTTTTAGACAGTACCTCCAACATTTGGACGAAGAGAACGGCATGTTGGTTATGGTTAGATGGAATATTGAATTGCCACGACTCATGCCCCTGATAGTCGAATCGCTCCGCCAGGAAACAGGAAAAAACGCCGAAGAAGTAAGTAGGCATGTGGCGATTGTTGAGGATCGTCCGGGCCTTTATTTCGGAGCCAACGAAAACAGAACAATATATCCCGTTTTGGTGATGCTTAAAAATAATCCATTCACGAGTTCGGAAATAAGCATAATAAATGAGAGGGCAAGAGATAACAATGCAGAACAATTTGTAGTGCCCGGGGTCTACGCACAGCCCCCCTATGATAAGTTGCTGACGGTTAATCGTCAATTTGAACCAAATAACCAACAACAACAAGGGTTTATAGGACGAAATATCGAAACCGAAAAAATCAACACGATAATGGAATTGGAGCCACCCACCGATGACTCTCCGTTCTTTTTTGCACGAGAAAAAGTCCCAGAGCAAATGATTCTCCTTTTAGTAACGGTCTTGTCCGTATCCGCTGTGCTAGCGTTACTTTTAATATACTATTCAAAGATAAACAATATCCATCTATCTTCTTCGTCTATCTCTTGGCTATTCATACTATTTGCAATATTTATAGGTCTGGGATTCATGGTTATTGAAATCACATTTATACAGAAATTCCTCTTGTTGTTGGGGACTCCAATTATGGCGTTAACGGTTATACTGTTTTCTATCCTGGTTTCTAGTGGAGTAGGCGCATATTTAAGTGGCAAATTCTTTGGCAAAAACCCTCACAAAGGCGTGATTGTCTCAATACCTCTATTGGTTACAATAATAATAGTGTATTATCTATTTCTGCAAGAGATCATTAATCATAACATCGCATCAGAAATTCATTACAGGATTGGACTGACTTTTGCCCTTCTTTCACCTGCTGGAGTGTTGATGGGATTTCAGTTTCCATCCGTAGTTAGGATATCTTCATTATTCGCACAAAAGGACAGCCACCATCTAGGCACAGATAATCCACAAGGGGACGTTACGCTGCTATGGGGTGTGAATGTCATTGCATCAGTAATTGGAACAGTTTTAACTGCCATCTTGTCGATGATTATCGGGTTCAGCGGCAATCTGTTAGTAGGGGCCGCGTTATATTCCGGTGCTATGATATCAATTATTGTATCCCTAAGACTGGCAGGGACGAAGTTAAACAAGGAAATAATAAAGTGAATGTCAAGTACGTTAGTAAAAACGCTTCCACAATAAATTATGTGAGGACTGTAAGGGTTCGATTGACTCTAGAAGTTAGAATACAATTGTTCGCATCATTAGCAAAGGGGTATTACAGAATTGGGGGACGATTTAGACTCCATGTTTGGGTTTTGGTTCACAGGTTTTGAATTTGTGAGTGGTGCATTTTTATTGTTCTTTTTTTTGTGTCCCGAGTAAATCATTCATTTCATTATAGAGATGCAACAGATAGATTCCCTTTTCTGTTGTTTTGTAGAGCGATGCCCTTTCCTCTCTGTGGGACTTTCCTTCCCCCTTGTGGTATTCTAGTATAAGATCTTTGCGTAGTAAAAAGGAAAGGAACTCCTTTAGTTGTGCGTGGGAGATAAACGATTTATACATAATAGTTGTCCTAGAAGCATCTCCGCTGCTTGCTACTTGCAGCATGCTGGCAATTATTTCAAGCCTACTTCTATATTTCATTCGTTTGTTATAGATACCATAACGTTATACATGCTCTAAAATAGATCGGTATCCTAAGACTAAGCTTTGCGATCTATTTGAAAAGTAAGTATAATCTTGTGAATACGATAAGTAAGATAGTATGAGATTTTAACTGTGGCGAAAGCAAGACATACCGACGCTCTTAGTTCTGCTAGGCGGAGACATAACTCTAAAATAGAGATTGAAACAGGACTTTTGTTATTGTCTATATAACCAGTGATAGGATTAAACGACGGTTAGAAAACAACTGGATTGAGTTTCTCAATAAGAACTCGGCCAGGTTTTCGCAAGACTCAATTGAAGGAGCTACTCCTCCATCTATTTTTGTCGGACGACATGGATATCCAAAAGTAAAGCTGGGTCCGATGGTTCCGCCGATGCATGGTGACACAACCATCTTAGACAAGCCCGAAATGTGGTCCGGGAAGAGTATCGAGGAAATAGTAAGTTACCGATTATCACTAGTAAGAGGAGTTATGATTTATGATATTCATACACCTACGGGTAGATATATTGAATCACTTCAGGAATTGGCAATGGCAAATAAACCCGCGGAGAGCGAGGCCCTATTTGAAAAGAAACCGATTCCAGACATAGAACAGGTAAAGAAGAAGGGATTTGATATAGAATCAATGCCATTTGGTCCTGTCGGAGATTTAAAGAGTTTTAGGACATCTTGCTCAATTAGAGCAGACAAACGACTGGAAAATGCTTATTATGACACAGATCTAGAGGCAAAGAATGCGATAGTGTCTCTGTATAATAAAGGAGTGGACTTGAGTACTATCCAGCGTATATTTAGCCTAGGAATGCTAGGTTCAGCAAAAAGAAGGAGGTTAGTTCCTACAAGGTGGAGTATTTCAGCTACTGATGATATAGTTTCTTCTTATTTAGTCAAAAATACTGAGACTAATAATGTTGTTGATCGTTTCGAAGTGTACAAACACTCGCATCTCGGTAACCATTATTCTATAATACTGATACCTGATCAATTATGGAGCTTTGAAATGCAAGAGGTATGGTTTGATACACAAGGCAACCTTGGATTTGCAGTAGACTTTGAAGACGCTAATGGTCTGCAGCAATATCCTTCCTCAGTGGCCGGAGCGTATTTTGCCGCCAAGCTTGCTGTAGCAGAGCATTTGTCTAAAAGAAAAAGAAAAGCCGCGGCACTTGTGCTAAGAGAAATTCGCTCCGATGAATATGTTGTTCCAGTTGGTGTATGGCAGATCAGAGAAGGAATACGTCAAGCCTTTGATAACCTGGTTCTAAAAAAAGAGTTTGATAGTCTTGGACGCGCCTCCAAGTATGCATGTTCAACATTATCCGTGTCTGAGACTGAATGGGTAAAGAATAGTAAATTGTATAGAAACTATAAGAGAAGTCAGTTACGTATCTCTCAGTTTTTTTCAGATGTTTAATGAGTAATAGAGAATCAACCGTAATCCACTAGTCTGGAGTTATTTTATACTTCATAAAATTTCATTAGCGACAATAAAAATATGGATAGTGGTCTTTTTAGATACAAGACGGCATACAATGGTTATCTTCTCGGGTACACAAATTACGGAACTGGATATGTTGGAAGCTAGCATAGAAATAATATCAGTCGGTAACGAATTGCTTTCAGGCACTATTGCCAACACTAACGCGCAATGGATTTCAGCCCAAATCACGAAAGCCGGAGGTATTGTGAAGAGGATAACAACTTTAGGGGACTGGCATAAAGAAATATCATCTGCAATAAAAGATTCAGTTCGAAGAGGACCAGATTTGTTAATTTTAACAGGCGGATTAGGACCAACATATGATGATAACACACTTCGAGGTCTGAGTTCCGCTTTGGGCCGGAGACTCAAACTCGATCCTAGTGCTGTCGAAATGCTCAGAAGGAGTTATGCTCAGCATAAGCAACGCTTAACACCTAAGAACAGCAGGATAAATAAAACTAGGCTAAAGATGGCAAGGATTCCTAGAGGCTCTATTGCTATCCAGAATCCTGTAGGTAGCGCCCCCTCTGTATATATAGACGTTGAGAGCGATGCTGGAATTAGAAGGACGAGGATATTTTGTTTACCAGGCGTGCCCAAAGAAATGAAGGCTGTGTTTTCTAGCGTTATTCTGCCGCAGATAAAAGAGAAGGTTGGCAAACATTACGTAGCGGAATCGATGTTTGAAACTATCGGCGTCAGCGAGTCGTTGCTGGCTCCCACTTTGTCAAGGTTAGTAAATTCCAATCCATCTGACGAATTATACCTAAAAACGCACCCCAAAGGTTACAGTTATGTAACGACGGTTTCAAGTAATCGAAGAACTAGATCTAAACCCAAACCTAGACTAAATATTCAAATCGTCTCGAAGGGAGAAGAGAGGTCACAGGTTGAGGCCAGGTATAGAACCATTCTTGATACTTTAAAGATAGAGATACGTCGGCTTGGAGGTAAAATGTATTTCCCCAAATGACAGCTATGTTGCAATTTAATTGAGGGGGATTTTGACGTTGCATTATATTCACCGAAGTGTATTTACGCAGCATTAGTCGGAATTGTACGTGTTAGACCAATTCTGAATAGATCTTCGGTAATGAAACGTCGTATCTATAGCTAATATTTGAATGGCCGTCATCGAACTCTTCATAGTGATGCCTAATACGCATGTCATCAAGACGAGAATGGATAATTCTCGCACCCCACTGGAGATTAAATTCATCCTTTGTGCCGCAGTCTATGAATATGAGTTTTAGTTTCCTTAGGTTTTCACTATATTTCCCAATTATCTTTGTCGGATCCCACGCCAGCCAGCGCTTCCATACGGCATCCAATAATTCTCCAGTATCGGCATTGAAGGGCAAATCTACTCCGAGCTCCGAATCAGGGTTTGGAGAATAGTGAGCTGCCATTGCAAGGACATTCAGAGCTACCTCGTCAGCTTTTCTATGGCGGTTCGGTTTATTCCAGAACTCCTTAAGCCACTTCCGAGGACTATTAGCCCTAAATGCCTCTAACGCCTTTGGAAAGTCTGGAAGATAACAGTATTCAAATGCTGCATCTCCAGAATGGTCCACCAATCCCTGGAATACTTCTGGATTACGCATGCCGAGCATGAGTGCGCCATACCCGCCTGAAGATTTTCCCATAACGCTGTGTGAAGAAGTATTGTAGTTTTCGTCTATGAACGGGACGATTTCCTTTGTAATATAATCTTCGTAAAGTCCAGTTGCTGACGAATTTATATATTGGTTTCCCCCAAATTTCGTAAAGCAGTCAGCCATCACCAAAATCATAGGCCCACATTTTCCCTCGCTGAATAATCTATTGATTTTACTCTCAATATCTTCTCCTAAAGGATCAAAGTTCAGAAGGGATCGTCCGCTTCCACCAAACCCTGCCAACAGAAATACTGTAACATATCCCTTGGAATATGAGTTTGAATATTCTGGTGGAAGATAAACTATGACATCCCTGGTATAAGGATCGTCTAACGGATTGCCTCTAAGAACAGTACTTTCGTGTGAATGGACCACTATTTTTCCCTTCAAGATTTACCGATTACTAGAGCTCATCCAATTATTATTAAAGCATTTTAATCAAGTTCGCCAAACATGACTGAAAAATTCCAAATCACAGGGGGTTTAGGAACTTACTTGGTGCGGCAGAGGTTTTTTTAAGTACAATAGCATATGGCAAATGACAAATGCGTTTCTCTTGTGCACGATGAATTGAGTGTAG
>DASTCR010000136.1:0-5865 GCA_035710925.1 Nitrososphaeraceae archaeon
AAGCCAGACGTTGACTCTATTGACGGTCTATCTCCTGCAATATCAATTCAACAAAAGACAACCAACAAGAACCCTCGTTCAACTGTTGGCACTGTGACGGAAGTGTATGACTACCTTAGGTTGCTCTTCGCTAGAATAGGGATCCCCTACTGCTTCGTATGCGGTAGGAAGATCACTAGCCAATCGGCAGATTCGATAACTGACTCGATCTTGAGATTAGGGGAAAACAAAAGAACACTGATTTTAGGCCCCGTGGTTCGGGGAAAAAAAGGAACTTACGAAAAATTATTTCAACAATTAAAGCAAGACGGATTTGCACGTATCCGGCTTGACGGGAAGATAATCAATTTAGATGTTGAGAACGAAGACAACTTGGAGCATACAGAACCGAATAATAAAAAAATAATAGGTGCTTCTTTCCCGATTCTCGACAGACAAAAAAAACATACGATAGAGGTAATTGTTGACAGGCTAAGACCATCGTCGGAGGAGAGAAGCAGACTATTTGAATCTGTCCAAGCAGCTTTGAAGGCTGGAGACGGGACTATGATTGCTCACTTTGTAGACGAAAATGATGAGAAGCTTTACTCCCAACGAAATGCATGCCCAAGATGCGAGGTGAGTCTGGGCGAAATGGAGCCTCGAAGCTTTTCATTCAATTCACCCTTTGGAGCCTGCAGGGAGTGCAACGGTCTGGGCATAAGAACAGAATTCGATCCTGAGCTAATTATTCCCGATGCGTCGAAGAGTATACTAGAAGGTGCAATTAGACCATGGTCAGGATATTTTGCTTCATTTAGGTCATCGATGTTACGAGATGTGGGAAAGAGAATGGGTTTCACACTAAATATGCCCATCTCAGAAATGACTCAAAAGCAGTTGAACACAATCCTGTATGGTACAGAAGAAAATATTCGTTTCAAATATCAATCTAAACACTCCGATTCAAGCTGGGAGTATAGCGGATCATTTGAAGGAGTAATTCCAAACTTGGAGAGAACCTACAGGGAAACAGAATCAGATGCCAAACGAGAATCCCTTCAGGAATTCATGAGGGAACGAAGATGTGAAAGTTGTAACGGGCGAAGACTAAAGGATGAGGCGCTCTCTGTTAAGATAAATAATAAATCCATAATGGATATTTGTGACCTGTCTATTGATAAATGTAAAATATTTTTTGAAACATTAGAACTAAACGACACAGAGAGATACGTTGCTAGGACTATACTTAAGGAAATAATGGCTAGATTAGAATTTTTGAACAATGTAGGTTTGGGATATATATCATTAAATAGGAGTACATCAAGTCTTTCTGGCGGCGAATCCCAGCGGATACGTCTTGCTACGCAGATAGGTTCCAACCTAACAGGTGTCCTATACGTTTTGGACGAGCCTACAATAGGGCTGCATCAAAGGGATAATGCCAAGCTAATCGATACCTTGCGAAAACTGCGTGACCTCGACAATACCCTAATCGTGGTGGAACATGATGAGGAGGTCATTCGCAGTTCAGATTGGATTGTAGATATTGGCCCGGGTGCCGGGATCCACGGTGGAAAAGTCGTTGCAAGCGGACAGATAAATAAAGTCTTAGAAAGCAACGACTCCATTACTGCTGCATACCTTAGAGGTGAAAGATCGGCACTACGGCAAAAGGAAAGAAGGAGGGAAATACACAACTGGATCAGGGTTAATGGAGCAAAACAAAATAACTTAAAGTCCATTGATGTTTCCTTTCCGGTTGGTTGCATGACAGTTGTCACCGGAGTATCAGGTTCTGGGAAGTCAACACTTGTGAATGACATACTGTTCAAGGCAGTGTCAAAACACTTTTATGATTCTAAAGAAGTCCCCGGAAAACACGAATCCATTTCAGGTATACAATACGTTGACAAGATAATCGGAATAGACCAGTCTCCGATTGGAAGAACGCCTAGGTCAAATGCAGCAACCTATGTTAATGCGTTTACGCCAGTTCGCGAATTGTTTGCAAGAACCCCACGAGCACGAGAATTGGGATACAGGGCTGGAAGATTTTCCTTCAATGTTCCAGGTGGCAGATGTGATGCATGTGAAGGTGCAGGGGTAAAGAAAATCGAGATGCAATTCCTGCCAGACGTCTTTGTGAAATGTGACGAATGCAAAGGAGAGAGGTATAATTCGGAGACCTTATTAGCTAAATTCAAAGGAAAATCAGTTTCCGATGTATTATCTATGACAGTTGAAGAAGCGCTATTGTTCTTTCAAAATATACCAATTATAGAGAAGAAACTTAAAACATTGAGTGATGTGGGCCTGAACTACATCCACTTAGGTCAGCCGGCGACCACACTGTCAGGGGGAGAAGCGCAACGCATTAAACTCGCCGCAGAACTGTCAAAAAAGGACACAGGAAATACATTATATGTACTTGACGAGCCTACTACTGGACTTCATTTTGCGGATGTCGAAAAGCTTCTAGATATTCTCGACAGGCTGGTCGAAATGGGAAATACGGTTATTATTATAGAGCACAACCTTGATGTAATAGCTAGCGCTGATTGGATAGTCGATTTAGGGCCCGATGGAGGCGAAGAGGGGGGTAAGGTCGTTGTATCCGGCACCCCTTCGGAACTGACAACATGCTCCCACAGCTATACAGCAGGTTACTTAAACTCCAAGCTGAAGATTCACCAAGTATTACAAACAGATTGAAACGACCAATGTCATCTTTCTCCTCCTCCCCAAACGAATCCTCAGTTTCTGTGACCATGACAAAACTCGGTGACTTCAATCAAGTGCCGCTGGAGCCAGGGGTTTATCTGATGAAGGACAATGAAGGGAATATTATATACATAGGAAAGGCCAAGAACCTAAGAAAGCGAGTTCTTTCGTATTTCTCGCACGCTGGCAGCACAATTCGTAATGAAGGCATTGAATGGAAAACCAAGAAATTAGTTGCTCGAGTTTCAGATGTAGAGTTTGTAATAACCGAAAACGAAATTGAAGCCTTTTTGCTCGAGTCAAATCTTATCAAGAGGTACAGACCCCTGTTCAATATAGAGTTGAAAGACCAACAACGCTACACCTATCTGAAACTAACTCAGGAAACCTTCCCTCGCCTATTGGTTGCTAGAAGAAATCGAAGAGGAGAATTTAGCGGGCCAAAAGGTAAGATATATGGCCCTTTCGTTAGGGGAAGCTCAAAATTTTTGACGGTAGGGCTGCTAAGGAAACTCTTCAAAGTAAGAATCTGCAATACACTTCCAAAAATGCCTTGTCTTCAGTATTTTATAAAGAACTGTGACGCTCCATGTATAAAAAATGTGACCGAGTCACAGTATCTCAAAAGTATCGAGTCACTTCAAGATATACTTAGTGGAAAAAATAGCGTAGAGAAGTTTACCAAGCAAATGGAAGAAGACATGAAAAGTGCTTCTGCCTTGCTGCAGTACGAGAAGGCCAAGGAGATTCACGACACGCTGAGACGGTTGAATAATTTGAGAATCAAGCAAAATATGGAAAGGGTTAGTTACAAGAATGCCTCTGAAGAGGAGTATGTTGGAATCATTAGAGATGAAGCCAACGGTAATGCGCATTTGATTATTTTGACGCGCAAAAATGGGGTAATCATGGACAGAAAAAAATTCGATTTTGAGCTAATCGGAGACAATTCCCTTGGAACCTTCCTAACACAATATTACTCCTCAGTCCCAGTAATACCAAGATATATTTACGTAAACGAATTACCAGAATCAAAGGATACTATAGAAGCTTCTCTTGAGAAGCTATGTGGACACGAAGTAACAATTATCATAATAACGGATAGCTTTCATAATAAAGAAAAAAAGGACATTATGAATCTGGTTCTTCGAAATTTGCATCTTGCACACGGCAAGCAAAGCTTGATTCCGTTATTGGAGCTCAAGCACGAGCTTGAACTTAGGATTACGCCGTCAGTCATTGACTGCTTTGATATATCCAATTTCGGCACCACCTTTGCTGTAGGATCACGCACTAGGTTTGTCAATGGCAAGCCCTCTAAGGAAGGATACCGGAGATTCAAGATCAGGACTGTATCTGGCCAAAATGATATTGCCATGATATCTGAAATAGTGAGCCGAAGCTATTCTTCGCTTTCAAGTAAAGATACGTTACCTGACCTTATAGTAATAGATGGAGGTAGAGGCCAACTGAGATCCGCGTTATCAGCAATCCACAAGCTAGGATTGGACATAGACTGTATTTCGCTGGCAAAAGAGAAGGAGGAAGTATACATACATCCGCTTAAAAAACCACTGCGTCTTCCTGAGACTAGTGGAGCGCTTAAGGTACTACAACATATACGGGACGAAGCGCATCGTTTTGGCCTTCAATATAACATTAAACTGAGGGCTTTCAAATAGTACATTAGTCCTCACAACTCTACTCTCCGCCAGGCCCTATTCCGAACCGATTTTCCTAGGTGGAGGCTGCTTTCTGTTACGTCTCTTGGAGGTTTTATTATCTAAACGCCGGCCGTCACGTACCGCCGCTGCTAGACTTAACATATCATTTTCTAAGTCGGTAAGGAGAGACTTATTGTAAATCACAGAAGCAGGATGAATGGTTAAGAAAAACCGTATGCCGTCTCTTTTCACTATCTTGCCCCGGTCAGCGATTATTGATTTGCCGCCTAACAGCGAGTGGTAAGCGGTACTTCCAAGAATACATATGATTTTCGGTGATAAAATCAACATCTGCCTTTCAAGATGGCCCCTGCAGGCTAGGCGTTCCTGGCTTGTGGGGCGTCTGTTGTTTGGCGGCCTACACTTTACCACGTTTGTAATAAAAACCCCAGACCTATCAATTCCGGCCTTAGATAAGGCGGCATCTAATATCCTTCCTGCTGAACCTATGAACGGTTTTCCCACAGAGTCCTCACGTCGACCTGGCGCTTCCCCTATAAACATTATATCGGGGGATCTGGGTCCCTCACCTGCGACGACATTTTTCCTAGTTTGAGACAACGCGCATAAGGTGCATTCTCTCACCTCTGATGAGAGCCTTTCCAATAAGTCCCCGGAAGCAAAAGGGGTCATTTTTGATAGTGCCGCTGTATTATCAGCCTTCCCTTGCCTGTAAAGCTTAGCATTTTAATAACGCGCTTAATCGTCAGGTATACCAACATCCTTGCTAGCAACCCTGGCCCCTATAGAGGGCATAGACTCTTCTTTTGTATTCCATATCAAGTCCGGCCTTATTATACATGGTAGCATATCCGTCATTCATAAACGATTGAGCAAAAAATAACTTCATCCCCTTATCTCTTGCCGTCAAGATCGAAGACTTTAGGATCTGAGACGCTAGACCTTTTCTTCTGAACTTGGGCAAGGTGCCTAGACAATACAATCCCAATACTTTTTTGTGGCAAAAAAGCAGGGTGCATGCTGCTGGAACAAACACCGAGTCTGACCTTATCATTAGAAGTTGAAGATTGAAACGGGAGTAGTTTGTTGCCGTTACGTTGTAAATCTGACTGTACCAGTCCTCCGCGTTAAATGCTTTGCAAAACACGTCGACCCAAATAGATACTGATTCCTTGTCCACTGTGAGTATTTGTACTAGATCGGTTTCGTAGCGTGACTTAGATTCAGTTATGTGCAGTGTATCCTGTCCGGTCGAAAATATTAGCATTGTATCGACGCAGCTGAAGCCTGCATCTTCCAGAATATTATTTGTATTTTCAAATTCAAGACCCTCATGACTATGAATAAAACAATCCAATTTATTTGAGAAAAAAATTCTTTTGGCCTGCGTTATAAGTAAATGGGTGTTGGAGCAGGGAGACAGAATTTTCGTTTTATTAAAAAAATAGTCCCCAGGAAAGTCTGCGTTGACATAAAA
>DASTCR010000137.1:0-5748 GCA_035710925.1 Nitrososphaeraceae archaeon
ATTATTGCACAGGTCTTGTATTATACATTCAGCGTTCAATCCCTATGTCTGAAATCGGCTGGCATAGTCATCTAATAGCCCTGGAATGAACTGGCTTTCTGTGAAGTTCTTCTAATACTTCGTCTAAATACTGTTTCACTGCATCATATGAATTTTCCAATTCTCTAGCTTTCCGTTCTGATTCATATAGCTGTTGTGCCCTCTTCTTCGCCTCATTTTCTAAGGTACTATTCCCCTTAACCAAAAATTTTCAAATACTGTGATGGCTGCTATAGTACCTACTAGTTGTTTTATTCTTTGTTTATCCCACACTTTCTTAACCCTTGGAACAGTCATCATGGATTTAGCACCTGTTTCCCAAAACTCGCTGCCTGATGTGGTTTGTAGAGGAGGCATATTTAATAAATAGCTGTATTCATTACCGAAGTAGGAAAAAAGATTCCTCATGTCGGGATCGATAGAAATTCGCCTCATGCGGCAAACCGATATTTCAGAAGCAGATAGAATAATGAGACTTGCTTTTGGTACCTTCTTGGGTTTACCCAATCCTTTGTCATTTATGGGCGATGCGGGTTATGTCAAGACACGCTATATATCAAACCCGTCTGCTGCACTTGTTGCCGAAGTTAATAGTAAATTGGCAGGTTCGAATTTTGCACTGAATTGGGGCAGTGTAGGAATATTTGGTCCTTTAACTATCCATCCAAACCTGTGGAATAAGGGAGTGGCAAAGCGATTGCTTGAAAAGACAATGGAACTTTTCGATAGATGGAAAATCAAACATGCGGGCCTCTTCACTTTTGCCCAAAGCATCAAACACATCCATTTGTACCAGAATTTCGGTTTTTGGCCTCGTTTCCTAACGAGCATAATGTCAAAGACATTAGGGCAAACTCGGGAGCCAGATCAATCATCCTACCACTGGAATAGATTCTCAGAGCTGAACTCGTACGAAAAAAAAAGAGCCATTGAAGAATGCACTGATCTCACAAACCAAATTTACAATGGACTCAACTTGGAAACAGAAATATATTCTGTAGAAAAGCAACGTCTAGGTGATACACTCCTACTTAGGGAAGGTAAGAAAAATAACGGTACTCTAAATGCAATGGCAATTTGCCATTGTGGTCCAGGAACGGAAGCAGGCAGCGGAACCTGCTATGTGAAGTTTGGTGCTGTCAGGCCTAGCCAAGATTCCTCAATATATTTTGACCACTTATTAGCTGTTTGTGAGTTATTCGCTAAATCGCAACAGTTATCACATGTCACTGCCGGAGTAAACCTTGGACGCCACAATGCGTATAGAAAGATGATTGAACACCACTTCAGAACAGATCTACAGGGGGTTGCTATGCATAAACCTAACGATGCAGGTTACAATACAGAAGACACCTATGTAATTGATGATTGGCGATAATGAATATGATAATAGATGTAAGAGACTCATTCATTGATTTCTCTATTACTAATCGACAGTCTCATTCAAGAACACTCCAGATATCTAAAACACAATACCATACATATTTTTAGATAAAACTGATTGGTATACAAACTTTTATGAAATTGTTAATGAGAGCAAGACGCTGGCTGCCCCCAGGACCAGACTATACTTTGTAGCCCTATTTCATTGTTCGTATAAATGATAGCATCATTAGAATTTAAGGAAAGGATGGTAATAGCTAACGCATAAACCAAAAACGACCGTATTAAGGCTAGATCGGAACCATGAAAAGAAACGTTTGGCTAAGGGCCATGCTGAGTGTCGAATGCCTTATGAATAATACAATACCAATTATGCTAACCTATAATCTCTGGCTGCTTGGTAAGTACAGGAAAAATTAGGGTCTCACATTCTACAAGATCAAGAGACCCTGGAGGACAATATGCCAATAATACAAATGACGAGTAAGGGGAGATTTGGGACTCAGCAGTCAAATTGGCCAAAGTATTATTTGTACTATTGATGGTAACGAAATCTTTATCCTCACTTCCCTCCTGCCCTGTTGCTAACACAGAGTATGTAGATATTTGTGAAAATATCATTAGTGTTAGAAAAAGAAAAACAAAAAAAGGATTGCCTGAATATACATGCATTTAATTACGCTATAGAACTGCAAATCAATCTATAAAAATATGATGTCATACCCGATCTCTCATGCAATAAAATGAAGTGACCTAGTCCAGACTAATGAGCATGAGGTAATAAGTAAGAACTAATATCGCCTGGTCGAGAACTCTATCTGACAACCTAGTAGGACAGTAAGATAGAAGAGATAGATGCCGGCCTGCAGAGATTATAAGAAAAGCTTCAATAGGGACAAAATGGCTTATAAATAATCAAATAGTATTCACATGTTCTACAATATTTCTTTCACGCTGAATATAGCATGAGTAAACTGAGGAAATTTGCAACGACACATGGCAAATAATTTAACTTGAATAATCCTATTATTGATTTCGATGTCGGAAAGTGAAGAAACAAAGTGGAGGTTAGGTGCCGAGCCTGAAGAAGCTATGGAAAAAGCAGCTGAACTATCCGCTGAAGAAGATGAAAAGAAAGAGGAATTGCAACAGTCAATCCAAACAAATGCAGAAGAAATAGGTAGAGGAGGAGAAGGAAGCCTAATTGCAAGACCACAAGAGGTACCAATTACTGAAGCCAGAAAGAAAAAGCAACGAATAGCAAAAGCTGAACATCCTACTGTGAAGATTAAGCCAGATTCCAGTAAGAGTATGGTGAAAATATCAAAGCAGCTAGAAAGACAGACAGCTCGTTTGGCTAGGATAGAGAAAATAGTTTTGCCATTACAAAAGTCAGTCAATAGAATAAATAAGCAATCAAGCGCGATGAAGCAGCTTTATGCTGTCGTTACACAATTACAAATGCAAATACGTTCAACCAAGAACCGAAAACAAAATCAAGGAGTTCAAAAGAGGAAAAGAAGAAAGAATCCTGTAAGTCAATCAAAGAAGAGAAGTCTAAAAGGATGACATAAAGATAATAATATCAGAAAAAGCATCGTTACGCAATATCATGATCTTTGTCCCTTTCCTGTCTTAGTTCACCTAACCACCACCATTTATTTTTGCATTTTGATTAAAGCTAAAATATCTTAGAACAGAGGAATACTGCTCTAAGATTATTGAGCTGACTTGAATCGCTAGTGTGGCAATTGGTACCAGTTGTGTAAAACCATAATGTCTTTACATAGACATCGGTGATGAACATTTGAATACTGTTAGAAGAGATGATCAACAAAAGATCTGATTGACAGTAATTGGCCAAAACAACCTTACTTTCTTTTAAAGGACTCTTTACTAGTGAACTAAGAATGGACACTATCAACTGATATTTGTCGTAAGTAAATGCTAAATCCATTTTAAACTACGCGCTACTTAAATTATAGCGATCTAGGCTAGGGTTGCATATGAATGCAATCACATAATGAAAAATACTGATTAGTAAATAAAATTGCTTTCGCCAATCTCTACAAAAAGTGGAGGGGGGCTCACATATCTCGAGACATTTTGCGCGCAGTTCTAATATGTGAGTCTCTGATATTATCATCTGTCTTTGATTCCGAGGGTTCTTCTCTTCCTAACGGTTTAGGTCTTGGTTGGTCTCCCAGCTGTCCGCTCGTTGCATCATTTAAGGCCTGGTCCCTTTTTAGGGGGTTCTTGTTCCTCTCAGTGCTCATATCTTGTATTAGACTACATTGCTAATAAGGACAGTAAGAGGAACAGGCGAAGTCTCAATTTCCTGAGAATCCTGCTATTGAAGTTCAGGGAATGCTCTGAGCCATCAATTTCTACCATTATCTTAAAATCTTGAACACCCACAAAAATGAGTTATTCACTTTTCAGCGGTACTCAATCCATATACATGTTAAGGTTTTTGTTTCATTTTGGTATCTGCCCCCATTCATTCTATTTCAACTTCTGAAACAGAACCTTCATGTTTGGTTACTCTCCCGGATATAGCCATCGCTTAAAAATCCGGCTTAATACAGGCAGCAAAAGGTAAGTTAGCGAGATGACCAGAATTGTACTATACATAAGGGTCGAGGTTATTAATGGCCAATCACTCAATAGGAAACCAAGAAGTGATCGTGACAACATGCTTGTTGTATACGCTGCAACAAAAACGACAATTGCCATTTTCCACCTGGGTGGAGGCATTACTGGTTTTAAATTAGGGAGCATGAACCATGTTTCTAGACCGGTGGCTGTTTCGTAATGTCTTGTGGAATACCTATTCGCCTCTTGCAGGAGTCTTTGAACATCGGGAGAATTATCCCAAATATCCATTGAAGCCTTATCAGTAAAGCGCCGGATAATGTACCGAATGTTAGAGTTTGTGCCACCTGGTAATACAACGGTTGTTCCGAGATATCCTAGAGCCTTTCTCTCAAATTCTAAAAAACGCCTAAGCCAGTCATCATAATCCTTTTCGTATCCTGGTTTTATGCTCCTGCTTATCAAGGAAGTAACCGTTTTTGATTTTGTCTCTGTATTCACTGTGAAATACTGATAATCATTTTTCGTATATACTCTTCCACTAACAATAATCTGTTTTAGCAAGCAGTCGCCCATCATTGTCGTCAGCTAATTCCTATTTGTTATGCTGCTAAATCGCTGATAACTTAAGGTTCAAGAGACTAATTGCTTGAGAGATTGTATACTGCTGGTATGGATAATTCCATCGAGCCATACAGGAAAGCGAGTTAGTAAAAGACCACATATGGTCTATATGCATATAGCCTAAAACCACATATCTAGGCCCTGGTCCTATGCTGCTTATTTCCTCAAATAACTTTGGAAAGACATTTTTGAAGCAATAGGTTTCAAGGAGCATTTAACTGGCTGGATTGTGTGTATACATTGGGTATGAACACATATGCGCAACACTGAGGCCCAACCACAACTTACAGCTGGAGATTCAAACGCAGAATATGTTTACATAATTGAGGAGAAGGAGGTTTGGTTTATAGACTATGTCATAGGAGTTGCATTTAAAACACCAGTAGATTTTAGGACTATAAACACATATGGTATCGGGTTACTGGAATCGGGAAGATCGTATACTGAACTTTATGATATCAAAGATTTCCAAGATTATATGGAAGACAAGGTCGGTCAAGAAATTGATATAGAGTCTTCAATAGATCCTGTCACAAAGCTAGAGAAGGATGATAAAAGGATAGTATTCCATCCAAATAAAAAAGGACAAACAAATTAGCTAAAAAGAGCTCCTATGTAATGTTATATCAGAGAAAATATCCTTTGTTAGTATATCAGAGCGTTACTGAACCGGAGAACATAGACAGAAAAATAGACAAAGTTGAGCCTCTAAATATTTCTAGTTAAGAAAAAGATGATGCATTTCTGTGGTTGACCCAGGGAGCTAACGTGTCTTTTAGAAAATGAAACCCCGGATGAGCAACACAAAGGAAAGTAAATCATTAATAATAGTATGTATATACAAAGATCAAGATATAATGGCGACTAAGAAGAAATCAAGCAAAAAAGGACTTGCGTCCGCTAGTAAGAAAACAAAAACAAGGGTAGCAAAGAAAGGCGGCAAGTCATAAACAGGTAGGGAAAGAAAAAGGAACTAATGCCGAGAGGAAAAAGGGAGTAAAGGACTGGCAATTAACCTTCTTCTTTCCTTTTTTTCTCGACTCATCAAGAGAAAAGTTTTTGTTGAACAGAAGCACTGAATCAAAAAAAGAAGAGAAGAAGAAAACA
>DASTCR010000138.1:0-2487 GCA_035710925.1 Nitrososphaeraceae archaeon
CCTTGGCATTTTAATATCTAAAAGTAACAAGCTATAAACACCACCTTTAAAGTTCTGCAGTGCTAATATGGGGTCAGTAAAGCCGTCAACCTGAAATCCATTTCGTTCTAATCCTCTCTTAACAAGGTATACAACATCAGGTTCGTCATCTACCAGCAATGCCCTATTTTTTTCTGCTAGCGTCAAACCACAATCCGTTTTGTTATTAGAGTGATATCGATATCTATGTAATAAAGAGTATCATATGATCAATTCCCTTCAAATCTAGATGGGAATTCCTTTGTACCTTAGGTCTATAAGGTGACTTTCTCTATTGTTGTTTTCTAAATAATGGTAGGGTAATGGTGAATGTTGCTCCTTTATCGTAATTGTTACTGGCGTATAATTTTCCACCATGTGCTTCTATTATATTCTTAGAGATACACAGTCCTAGTCCAGTTCCTTTATGAGACTTAGTAGCAAATTTTGAATACAACCTTGGTGATATTTCGGGATCTACTCCGGTTCCTGTATCTTTGATGCTCATAATTGCATATTGACATATTAAATGAACAATCTAAAAATTTACATTTTGCAGAACTCATTACTTATTCCAATTCTGCCTTTACCCTTTTAACAAGCTGGTCTATTGTCACAGGCTTGTTGATAAAGCACCCTATAGCTCTAGATGGATAGAGTTCTCTCAATACTTCTATATTTGCTTCTCCTGCAGTAATAAAACATATCTTAACGTTTGAATCCAATACTAATAGTTGTCTAGATAGTTCAATACCATTCATTTTAGGCATTCCAATATCCAAAATAACTAAATCATAAAAATGTGGTATGAAGTTGGATAGTGCAATCAACGGATCTTCATATGTATTAACTATGAAACCGGCGTCTTGTAAAATAGCTTTAAACGTTATTATCACGTCAGCCTCATTGTCAACTAACAGGATTTTGTTTCCCCTTCTCACTGGTTCCATCCGAATCGATTGGTGTTTGTCATGAAATGTCTGGACCATTTACATATCAGGTGAGTAGGTGATTATTCATAAACATGACTGACCGGTCAGCCACAATTCTTCGCACTGTTAGTGATTTATAATACTTGTTTATGAGTAATATGTTGGGAGGTACCTTAGGCCCTTGCTACTACAACCGCCTGAATATTCTTAGACTATTATTCTAACTATAATGATGTCACTTCAGGGTAGATACACTGCTGGTTTACATTTATTTTCGACCTGTAGCAAACCATAGAGCAGAAGGGGAAAGATAGTCTATCTGGAAGAATATGCCAAGTTAGCGCTAGTACTCCTGTCGATAATAAAGCTGAAACGTATATAGGAGAATATATAATGACGAGTCAACTACAAAAATGCCATTGATAGTCACTACGAGTATCATTAACAAAAAAACTTATTTGATGACGTTTATTGCTTGGGCCATAATAATTACCGATGTAATCTTTGGCACCTTTCTTGATGTTTTGGGTAAGCCTCTTACTACTTCTTTTGGTGTAATTTTATTTATAACAATGAGTATCACTGTATTTTTTGCAGCTCTGTACGCCCTTAGACATTATATGGTTGCATTGCGCAGAGACCTTGAGGCTCCTTCGTTTTTTAATAGGCTGTACAAGGCAACACCTATTTTTCTTTATGCACTTTTAGTCATCTTTGGAGCTATCATTGTTGAAATGGTGTTATTTTCACAATATAGCACTTTCCTGCTGATCCTACTTCTCTTAATAAGTGCAGTAGCCATCTTGTTCTTTGCTTTTCGCACTTACAAATTCTTGTCATGGTTCAAGTTGAGTGGCAACAAACGACACAATATCATGATACTGGCATTTGCTGTATCATCGATGCTCCTTTGCATCAGTACGACTGTTGCTATTACACTTGATATAAAGCAATTAGTCGTTTCAAGACCGCCTTCCATCGATCCAAATTACCCCGCTAGCAATTCTATGGCACACAGACAACTAACTAGTATAGAGCTAATCATTCATCTCTATGGGTTTCTTGTCCCTCAAGTTACCGCTATTGCTATCGCAGAAATAGTTGGCGTTGCATTTTTCCTTCGTTATTTTAAGGATCAGATAGGAAGAGCAACATTTTGGACAATTATAATTTTACCACCTGTACTTTTTTTAACTGGGGTATTTGGTCCTCAATTTTTAAAGTCAACTGGAAGTGAATTTGTATATATGGAGTCCCGGTTCCTTGTCTTTAGGGTAATAGGTACCGCTGGATGGGTTGCAGCTGATTTTGTAATAGCTTATGCATTTATTTTAGTAGCAAAAACTCTTGGACGGCAAATTATCTCTTCTCATCTCATCAACTATTTGATTATAGCAGCATTAGCAACCATTTTAATTTCTCCAACGACCAATAACTGGATAACCAACAATTCTTATCCACCCTTTGGAGCAATCCAACGTGCCTTCCTTGTGCTTGCATCTTTTCTCTTTAGCATAGGAATATACTCTGTCGCGCT
>DASTCR010000139.1:0-2755 GCA_035710925.1 Nitrososphaeraceae archaeon
GCATTTACAGTACACATTTTCAATATTTCTTTAGCCTCTATAAAATTACCTCCAATGGCCCTTGAAGTCTTCCAAATATAGTCCATTTCTCTAAATATATCTGGAGAATTCAACATGACATTATCTGTTCCTATAGCTACCATACATCCTCTCGATAACATTTCTGCAACCCTTGGAATTCCTGCTCCAAGAACTCCGTTTGCCCTGGGGCATATTACAACACCAGTTCTGCTTCTTGCAACCAAAGAAATATCTTCATCTGTTGCATTAGTCATATGAACAATAAAGTCTGGCTTTAGAAACCTCATGATTCTAAAAACCTCCGTCTTTCCTGTTAAGGATTTTGAAAATTCAACGGACTCCCTTGATTCTGCTCCGTGAATCCCTAAGAGTAGCTTTCGATTCTTGTTTTTTAGCTTTTTATCCCTTCTCTTCTTATTCATGCTATCGACTAGTTGCTTATATTGTTGCAGGGAGAGGTCGGTATTTTCGTTTGCACCGCTAATTCCGAACCCTTCAGCAACTCTTAGGATGTCAGAAGCCTCAAGCAAGGCCTTTGGTGGTAGCTTCAGTTGCACTTTTCTCACAACATGGTGCTGCTTGTAAAATTTTGAAGCCATTGCTTTGATGTTCTTTTTAGTACTTGTATCATGGACCAATTTTTCTTTTCTATTTGCTTTGGAATCCTTAGTGAGATCAAAATAATATTCGACTCTGCCAAATACGATACACTTAATGGGGAGGGAAGAGATTGCCTGCTTTAGCAATTCTAATCCTTCTAAACCACCTTCCCTAAAATCTGCAAACGCTACAATACCTTTTTTCATCATAGATATTACGGAGGCCCTCATGAGAATCTTTAGATGACTTGGCTTACTCTTTTCTAAAATGACTTTCTTTGCACCATATACGGGATGAACTCTCGTATTAAGTCCTGATTCAACAAACACGTCTTTTGCAAGAGAATCGCCAATATGAGTATGAGCGTTTATGAAACCTGGTATTATTAAAAGTCCATCAGAATCAATTTTACTACGATTACACTCGGTTTTATTGTTAAGAACCTTTTCACTATAGTTTCCAGGGCCAGCCCTCAGTATCGTTCCATTTTTTCCTATTTCAATAAATCCTGATTCAATATATTTTAAATCTCTGCCAAGTAGAAGGCTCGCCTTTTCTATTATCGTATTCATTGAACTTCATATATAGACTGGATCATTCCCTTTTCCCTGAGTTCCCTTATAGTGTCAAGTGCCCTAGTTGCATTTTTAGCTGCTTCTCTACCGTTCTTTCCTCTACCAATTCCACAATTTAGTTTCGTTCCCGAAGCTCTGCCGACTGTATCAATAATCCTACCTGCATCTTCTTTCGTTGTTTCGTTTGAGATTACCATAAAGTTGTCTCCACCAATAAAAAACATCATCGAACCTTTTTTAAAAAATTCATCTGACAAAAGAGTATGTATCTTTCCCATTAAGCATGTGACCTCATATGGAGATAGATCTAAACTCATTTTCCTTGAGTTATTCACATCTATGTGCATAATCTGTACAAAGTCTCCATTCAGCGAAGGTGCCAATGTTGATTTCGAAAGTGAAAATTCAGTAGGAGAGTCATTAGAGGAATACATTACACGATGACCGAATATACTAGCAACAGTTGTAAGTGCTTCTTTTGCTTGTCTAGATCTGTGGGCATTAACATTTGCTTCAAACGGAGTATTGCCTCTACCAATTGTCATTGATAGCTCTAAATTTGGGTACATGTTTGCAAGCTGGTTATGTATATTGATGTGACCTGCAACAGAAAGACCATTAGATACGGCAAAATATTCATCAAATCTATTCGAGTAAACCAAACATTCTCTCTCTGAAAATAGTCGTTGTATGTCATAATACATCCTTGATTGCAACATCTGCAGCCTAGCCTCTCTGTCGCTGCCGAGTCTGAGTGTCCACGGGCCATATCCTTCAATCCTAATTATTGTGATCTGTATTGTCAATCCGATATCGTCACTGCCTTTTTAAAATTAGGCATCCTTTTCTTTCTTAGTTTTCTGATTCTGTTAGTCATACAGACAGCTGCAATGACAGCGCGCCTTGGTACAATTTCTATTCTATCTTTAGCCTGTTCTACAGTCATGTCCGGACCAGAAATTCCAAGTGATACGGGTTTACCATATTTAAGTGACAGATCTGCTATTAATCGTGCCGCATTTTCTGCAACAATACTGTCATGTCGTGTTTCACCCTTAATTATAGCACCTATAGTTATTGCAGCATCTATGTCCTTTCTTTTTAAAAGCTCTTCGACCATAAGAGGCATATCGAATGAACCTGGCACGTAGCATATGTATTTGAGTTGTAAATTTGCCTTATTTGCTTGGTTTAAGGCCACTGCAAGCATCTGAGATGTTATACCCTTATTAAACTCTGAAACAACTATTCCTGCCCTGATTCGCTCCAATTCTTAGTTAGCCACCCTCGAATATGATCGTATGAGCTGATTCGACTCTACCAAGACAATACCAAACTTGTTTGCATAATTCTTAGCCTTATTTATCGATAACGACCTATGGGTCGTGGAATCCAACATTTCGCATATTACGACTGCCGGAACTAGCCTTGAGATTTGCATCAAGTATATAGATAACTCCGTATGACCAGTTCTCTCTTCAAGCAGATTATTAGACGCAATGAGGAGAGGTACGTGACCGGGTGCCCTAAAACTATTCGCAAATTCCTCTATTCCGCCG
>DASTCR010000140.1:0-3222 GCA_035710925.1 Nitrososphaeraceae archaeon
AACCAACAGGAAATGAGAACTCCTGGGCGCAGGGGTGAAAAAATAAAGCAAGAAGAACTTGACAAAGAATTTGTTAGACGGAGTAAGGCAAAGTCAGATTGACTCAAGAGGAGAATAGAGCCCATCTAGACCACTGCCTTATACTTCAGCCTTAGTTTCTAACGCTGGTACTAGATTATGTATAGATGAGTGCAAAACTGCACTTATAAGGATAGAAAGATCAAAGAGGATCAGCTACAGTTCTACTAAATTTGCCTTTCGCCTTTGAAGGCCGTGTTTTATGTGTTTTTCTGCAATATCTTTAGTCCCGATAAAATATAGGACGCTATGGAAGAGATTAGTTGCATCATTGAATACTATTGATGAACATCCTATAATAGCCTGTGGGAGAATAAGATTAGAAGATAAGAAGAGATAAGAGGAGGATTTTCTTGACTCAAATACGTTTGGTGTGTCAGATACAGATGTAATTCATTTCCTAAGAATCTATTGATAACGGTGAGTCGGTAAACTACATGATACATTTAATAAGATAATACATATTTCTTATCCATGATTACATGAATCATACGGGAAAAGCATTACGCCAAAGACATTTGTGCTGAGTTCTCTTCCTATTTTTCTAATAAACCTTATTTTCGTCTTTTGTTAATATTCTAGCATGCCTATAATAACTGTAGCAATGTATAGTGGTAGGACTCAAAGAGACAAAGATAGGTTGGCTGAGGCAA
Source organism: Nitrososphaeraceae archaeon (assembly GCA_035710925.1). Lineage (GTDB taxonomy): Archaea > Thermoproteota > Nitrososphaeria > Nitrososphaerales > Nitrososphaeraceae > TH5893. Next base: position 732 of record DASTCR010000140.1, read on the forward strand.
TCACTGAAAATGTAGTGAATATACTAAAAGTAGAGAAAAAGGATGTTATAATAGTATTTCAAGAGGCTTCCCATGGAAACTGGTTTGCATCTGGAATCCGTCTTTAAAATAATAGCAATAAGACGTTGTAAATGGGGTTGATATCATTACCATCAGCGAAAACGAAATTAAGAGAAGAATTCTTGTGAGATTATAGTGTGCCCTGTCAATAGCGACTGAGGGTATTAACGCAGGTGGTTTATATAGTCTGGTGTGGTACAATACTGGTAAGTAGGGTAATATAGCAAAAACGATGTTAAAGGATAAAAAAATAATGACAGCAAACTCAATTTCGTGCTATCTCTGTCATAATAATAATTATACAGATATAATCACGGATCCTGAATCAGGTGAAGTCATTTGTAGTAATTGTGGTATGGTTATTACTGAAAAGTTTGAAGATACTACTAATCCTGAATGGCGCGCATTTACAACCGAAGAGCAAAATGAAAAAGCTAGAACAGGAGCGCCAACGTCATTAGCTAAACATGATAGAGGTCTTGCTACAATAATATCAAAAACAGGTAGAGATGCAAGTGGCCAGAAACTAGATACTGTGACGCATTCGACCTATAAAAGATTAAGAACATGGGACAATAGAATCCTGCATAACAGCTCAGCGGATAGAAATCTGTTTCAAGCCTTCTCTCAACTTTATGCATTAAAGGATAAGCTTGGCCTTTCTGATGCAATAATTGAGAAAACAGCTTATATTTATAGAAAAGCAGAGGAAAGAGGATTGGTTCGTGGTAGAACAATTTCAGGAATGGTGACTGCGGCAATATACATAGCATGCAGAGAAATTGGAACACCTCGAACCCTCAAAGAGATAGCCACAATTAGTAATACAAAACGTAAGAGCCTAGCACTATGTTGTAGGTTGCTAATACGTGAGCTTGATATCAAAGTGCCAATAGCAGACCCTATGAAATGTATTATCAAGATTGCAAATAAGGCTAATCTGTCAGAGACAATAACACGTCAAGCCATGAATATGATGAGGCAAATTATTCAAAGAGGAATATCTGCTGGCAAAAATCCAATGAGTTTTGCAGCAACAGTACTTTACATTTCATCCTTTAAGGCTGGTGAAAATATAACGCAGCTTCATATAGCTAACGCTGCAGGGATAACGGAAGTCACTCTCAGAAATAGAATCAAGGAACTAAATAGTACGGTTTGGCAATAGGATATTCAATCAGAATAATAAAGTCTGTTTGATAAACGATCTAAATTTGGGACAATATGAAAAAATCGAGTCTATTCTCAATAGTATTAGCCATTCTATTCCGACTAACTCATCACATGAGTTACTTATCCAGTAATCCCGTTAGCAACAAGCACAGAATAACAACCAAGTCCACAATCCTCACAAATAGGCTTTAGTGCTTTACTATCTGCACTTCCTATACAACAAGGCTTCTTCTCTCTTCCCATATGGTCTAAAGATAGTATTGCCCACGAAGGACATTGTACTGGTGTAGTACCAATACCTCCCCAATTACCTTTCATAAGTGATAACTGTTTCTTGCTATTTATCACGAAATCTGGATATTTTTCCCTACTAGCAATTAGTTTGTCAACTACATTATTACGGTCCTGTCCATAAGGCAACCACAATGGATCACCTTTTGTAAAGGGTGTGTGGAATTGAAATCCAATCTTGTTAACTAATCCTCTCCACTCTTGTACCAAGTCGTCTATACAATTATAATTTAAGGAATTAATTGTCATTGTTATCCATATATCCTTCCACGCAGGCTTCCTATTTCGATCTGGACCTGCTATATAATCTAGTACATTTTGTTTTGTCTTTGAATACGAACCTTTGCCTCTAATCTGATCATGAATCTTCTCTGTTCCGTCCAAGGATATCCAATAAAAGTAGAGATTATCAAATCTCTTTAGAGGATATGTTCCATTTGAAACAACACATACTCTTCTGGGCATTTCTTCACAAAATACCTGTATTATCTCAGGTCTCATAGTTGGCTCTCCTCCTACTAAAGTAACCACAAATATTTTCTGTTTTTTGAATGTCCTCCTGATGATTTGCCGCCATTCGTCGACACTTAAATCTTGATCTTCATTTTTTCTATTAAGCCACCAGTAACAATGAGTACAATGGAGATTGCAGATATTATTAACATCTACTGAGCCGTACATGGATGGCTTTTGATGAAATAGTTTTATACCTACATATTTCTCAAAAATTCCAAAATACAAAGGAATTTCTCTAACAATATCAGTTATGCCACGACCATAAACAAGATCAACCATAGTCATTAAAATGACTTCTATTAAATAAAGTATTTGTTGGAGATTATTTATCAGTCATACAGGGTTTCTATTTCAGATATCAAATCTGATATCGATTGGTGTCTGTTCTCTGGACTTAGATCAACCATCCTTAAAATACATTGATCCAATTCTTTTGATATTAGGGGATTAT
>DASTCR010000141.1:0-29297 GCA_035710925.1 Nitrososphaeraceae archaeon
TACGGGTAAAGCACCCTTCTCTGGCCTCAGAGTGGCGGAACAAAGGCAAGCGAATATATCCATAAGACCTACGTTTCGTCCCAAAACAGAGTTGGATTGGGGACTACTCGGCTATTTTGCGGGAAAAATGGTTGGTGAAGACTGCATTAATTTCGAGGGCATTGATCAGCCAGATATACTGAGTGCAAAATCGCTCTCTGCATCAATGGGAACGTCTGGCTCCTGTGGCATGTTTACTGTGGGGCAGAAAAAAGGAAAACAACTGATTAGATATGAACCTAGTAATGCTATGTCTGTAAAGGACGAACTTAGTACGTCCGAGGATGGAGATCTAATAATCCTTGGTAGCCCGCAACTCGGTATGAATGACCTCTCCTATCTGGCAGGACTGTTAGAGGGAAAAAAGTTAAGCAAAGACTGCATGATCTTTTGCGCTAGAGAAGTACATCGCATTGCTTCTAGCAGGGGGATTGTTAACAGGCTTGAGAAGTCCGGATGTAGATTTTTTTGTGACTCGTGCAGCTGTTTCACGCCATTGGTAGACAAGAAAGAAACAGATTCCGCTATAACAAACAGTGTTAAAGCTGCATACTACCTTAACCGCTTTAACAGGGTAAAGGTGTGCCTCAAAGACCTAAAGACAATTGTTGATGAATTTTCAGAATAGGGGGCGTTTCGAAACTTTCCAGATCTATGCGTTAAATGTAGAAGAATTGTAGTGGGTGTGGCTCGGGGTAAGCCACTAAAGACCGGACAGCCCATCAACTTTCTAACAATGATAGATCCTAACACAGGAAGAGTCCAAGATTCTTCACATGAACTGTACGGCGATTATCTTAAATCAAGAGTTCTAGTTTTTCCAAACGCGGTTGGAAGCAGTGTCGGAGCGTATGTTCTATATTCATTAAAAACTAAAGGACTTGCTCCTTCAGCAATCATATGCACTAATAGGACCGACACGCTTACTGCCTCTGCATGTGCAATATCAAATATTCCGGCTGTAGATATCTCAGAAAAACGGGGCCAATTAGTCTCATTTATGAGGCCAGGAACAGAGGTTATTGTTGATGCAGTCGAATGCCACATTAAAATTATCAAAAGGAATTAATTGAGAATCAAATCTTCTATAAAGAGCATGGCGAATGACGGGCAAACTGACCGCATAATCTATGCGGAATGAGGATGAAAGTCCATGCACAGGTGAAGACTCCGATTAGGCACAGATGCAAGGGCTCAGAAATGGCAAGGTATGGGTTATTCAATTCACAGAAAAGATTTTGCGGACTGCCTCATATGAATCTAGGAATATGTATATACAATATCTATTTAATCACAGAAAGAGAAATCCTATCTTTCTCTAGTTCCATTCACAAACTCAACGAAGTTATCTTTGGCCTTTGAATATGCCATTTGCACAGGAGGATGTTTAAAACAATAGGCAGATATGCTCTCGATTGGACCGGCGACGCCTCTATCCATCGCTAGTTTTAGTCCTCTAATTGCGTCAATCATGACCCCCGCACTATTATAAGCATCAACTACTCTCAACTTGAGATCAAGCTCTATTGGAATATTCCCAAATGACCTGCCTTTGATGTACACGTAGCATACTTTGTCGTTTCGCAAAAAACTCACGTAGTCTGATGGTCCTATTCTCATAGGAACTTGATAAGGCGACATAGCCTCTACTGCGCTGGTCTTGCTAATTCGTTTGTCTTCCAGTCTTTCTTCATCAAGCATATTGTAAAAGTCCATGTCCCCCCCTATATTGAGTTGATAGGTCTCATCAACCTTTATTCCTCTGTCGACAAAAAGCTTCACAAGAGTCTTGTGGACGACGGTTGCACCAAGCTGACTCATAACATCGTCTCCTGCGCATGCGAGATTTCTGCTTTGGAACGCCTGTTGCCATTTAGGTGCAGAAGCGATGAAAACTGGAATAGCATTTATAAATCCCACCTGGGCTTCCAAACATTTTTCAGCATAGTATTTTGTTGCGAGTCTGCTACCCACCGGTAAATAGTTTAATAAAATATCAGTCCTTGTATCTTTTAGGACATCTGCCACATTCACTGGAGGCTTATTAGATACGTTGATCTTTTCACCAAGATGTCTTCCGACACCATCAAGTACTTCAGCTCTCTTTACCTGAACATCAAGATTGTCGATGTCTGAGATTTTCGGTGTATTGTTGGGTGGAGCAAATACTGCCTCTGAAAGATCTCGGTCCACTTTAGAATCCGCGACATCAAAAGCGGCAACAAATTCAATATCACCAGGTTCAAAGCCGCCCAAGTTGTAAGCAGTAAGCCCAATTGAATCGTTTCTATTTTTATCGTAGTATTTAGTACCTTGAATTAGTGCAGAGGCGCAATTTCCTACCCCTGCTACGGCTACTCGAATTTTCTTTGACATTAAAGACTATATCTGACCTTATTTAATGTATTATTAATATAGGTATCTTCACGACGTAATAACCCTTTTTACATAGATGCTCATCATTGATCAAGCCGATGGCATCGGAAAAATGTGTGCGAAACCCGTCATAAGAGTAGCTCTGCTTCAGTCAGTGAACTTACCCTGAGCGGCCAATGGAAGTTCCTGTTCCACGGTTGCTCAAAAAGGATACCTGTCATCGGCGAGACCAAATCAACCAAATTGCTTGGTGCATCATCAATTATAATGTCAAAAAGATAGGAAGATTTTGGCAGGTCATCATATACAAACGTTAAGTCATCAGAAAATATGTCGTATAAGTCAAGCCATTTCGACACGTATGAAACGGTAACTCTTTCTCTTTTTGTCAAAATTGAAATCCTGTAACCCTTTCTGTGGATATTCCTAGTAACTTCGCTTAATTTTCTTTCCGTAGGAGGAATTTCAGCCCATCGATATTTCCAGATGAAATTGAATATGTCCGAAATTTCGGAAGGAGATATTGGAAGGATAGTAGAAATGTCCCATGAAGTAATTTCTGGTTTCGTAACTTGCGTACCCATTCGGATGTTATACTCATCTGTCCAAACTACCAGAGTGTCCGCAAGCACAGAATCGACATCGATGGCAAGGATCTTGCTTGGCCCTATACCTGAAACCTCACAATTTGTACCGCACAGAACAACATTTATACTTTATAATTAATGTTTTGAAGTTAGAAGACGGCTACAAAAGGCTTTTGCGCATATCTAAATTTTCTTTCTTTTCAGATGAGATAGCCTGGTAGGGTCCGCTCCATAAAAAACGCATTAGCTTAATGTGGGCCGAAAGGGAGTTGAACCCTCGACCTTTCGATTATCAGTCGAACGCTCCACCAAGCTGAGCTATCGGCCCTAAAATTACTATTGTTAAAAATGGGACTTATTTAATCTAACGGCAAAACAAGCTCAGTAATTCATACCCAAAAAATGACTAGCAGAATCGGTCATATTTCCTAAACGAGAACGACATTGACCCACCTTTCTCATCTCAAATAGCAAATATGAAAACAAAATTCCATATGCTACTTTATGCATAATATATTAGATGCCTTCGACTACTACGTATAGGTCCCAGTCCCAACCATGTCAAAGATAATTCGAAATGTCGCCATAATAACCAAAATAAATAACGACGAGGCATACAGGACAGCAAGAGGCGTTAGCAAATTACTCCTCGAGAGAAATGTAAACGTTTTTTCGATACATCCGCTGAGTGGCCAGGATATGACATCCATTACTGCCGAATCGGTTGGGGACCATGATCTGGACTTAATTCTGGCTATAGGGGGTGACGGGACAACTCTCAAGGCTTTTAGAATACCTCCGTTTCGGATACCAGTAATGAGCGTTAACATCGGAGGACACAGAGGAATCTTGTCTGAGCTGGGGAGCGGATCTATCGAATGCATAGTTCAGTCGCTTCTTTCAGGCAATCACTTTCATGATTGTCGGATGCGTATACAAGCTTTCGTAGAGGGTATTAGGACTCCCCCAGCACTCAATGATATCCTGTTAACAAGACAAAGTCTGACAAGGACTCCCGTTTTGTCAATCACTATTATGGGAGAAAAAATTCAGGAGAAAATGGATGGGATAATTATATCCACTCCAACAGGATCAACAGGCCATTCATTTTCACTCGGCGGTCCTGTGATTCAAGAACATCTTCAATGCATGATGATAAGCCCCGTTGCATCTATCAGTAGATTTCCTATCTTGGTGCTCCCAGTAGAAGATATCCAAATTACGAGTTCACATGAGACTGCATTAATACTTGACGGCCAGGAAACACACGTGATACCTGCAGGACAAAAAATAACAATTTCTCGTTCTCCTGTCGACGCATGTTTCCTAAGGTTGAAAAAAAAGGGGACTCGACAACTTGAAAAACTCGGACTTAAATGAATATGTTTTAGATGCTAGCGCGTTTTATGCTGGACTTCCATTCACAACCATTACAAAATCCTATACCACAACCCTAGTATTCAATGAGGTTCGACACTTAAAAGGCTCCTATTCACTACTGGAAACAATTGTAGAAGCCGATAAATTAAGAATAGTCGACCCCAACGAAGAATCGGTCAGAAAAGTGAAAAGTGTCATAACAAATTCTGGAGACTCATTAAAACTTTCGGAAGCAGATATTTCTGTTCTTGCACTCGCTCATCAAATGAAAAAGACACTAATATCAGATGATTTTGCAGTCGAAAACACAGCAATGCTTCTAGGTATTTCTATAAAGGCTTTGGGTACTAAGGGTATTAGACATGTTCGGAGATGGATTTTGTATTGTTATTCCTGTGGGAGGGTTTATGGTCCAAGAACTAATGAATGCTTAATATGCGGAAACAGGCTCAAGCGAAGATTCAAGAAGCTATACAGTAGTTAAACCGGGGAACTATAGAACACAGATAAATTGATGAATTTGAGTGGTCAAGAGTTAACCTTGCTATAAGGAAGACACTTACGCAAGGATTAATTGTAGAGTATAAAGTCTAAGTAATGTGTAATTGTCGGAAGTAATTCACGTAGATAGCGGCCTGATAAGAAATCTAGCAGTCCCGCGGCTGAAAGATTCTAAGAAAGGAGACAATGGTACAGTACTAATCGTGGGCGGAAACAGGATATATCATGGAGCGCCAATACTTGCATCAATGGCTGCGATGAGATCCGGTGCTGACTTGGTCTATATCGCTGTGCCAAAGTCGAACACAATTCCCACAAGAGCCTTATCCCCAAATGCAATTGTTCTCCCATTACCGGACGACAAATTAACAGTGGGAGCCGCGAATCGACTTGGCACTTTACTGCCGAAAAAGCCTAACTCGGCAGCAATAGGAATGGGTATGACTATATCTAGGCCAGAAGCATTGAAGCGTCTTCTGAAACGGCTTGGGGAAAAGGGTACGAAAGTAGTGTTAGACGCATCCGCCTTAGTGCCGGCGATATTGGACGACATATCTGGCTCCGGTGTAATTGTTACTCCCCATCCGGGAGAGTACAAAAGAATGTTCGGAGAGGAAGCTGGCAAGGAAGAATCAGAACAAGTAGCAAACATTGAAAAAATGGCACGAAGACATCGCATAACGATTGTACTAAAGGGACCAGTGAACGTAATCTGTGATAGCCAGAAACTGTCTGTTGTCAAGAGAAGTACCCCCGCAATGACGGTGGGTGGGACAGGCGATATATTATCTGGCATGGTAGCCGCATTCCTTAGTAAAATGAACCCGTTTGATGCCTGCCTTTTTGGAGTCTATTTCAATGGAGTTGCTGCGTCTTTGGCATGCCGGAAGTTGGGACTACACATTGTTGCAACGGATATAATCGAGGAGTTGCCAAACGCGTTAAAAGAGTTTGATGTAATACAGTGATACCAGACATAACCCCGCGCAGTGTTATTCTTCAGCCCATTCCTAGTTGAAATACTTCGGACATCTTCCTGAAGATTAAATAAACTTATCCCAGAGGTCGTTATATCCTTGTTTACCGGTTCGTTTTTACAACTTTGCTCTATCTTTTATTTTTTCAGCAGAAATTGATAAGTGCTTGATCCTGCTAACTGGGTGGAGGTATGAAATCAGCCATTTATCATGTTACAAAAATAGGTTGTCATTCCCTATTAGACAATTGTATGGGGTCCGATTTTTTGAACCTTCTCTAGCCCTCCAGTCATGGCTTTTCCACTGAGCGAAGTTCAGAGACTTTGTGCAAATTATTTTGTTTCTTAAACAATATACATTTACACCGTACTAATTCAAATCGTAACCTGAGTCTAGTCTATCGGTAATTATAATGAGTTTAGCTCCTCAGGAATTAGAGAACAGTGCCAGCAAGTACGCTGCTGAGGCAATTAGACTAGATTCCGAGGGCTCCCGAGGAATGGCTATTCAGTCGTATCAGAGGGCTATCGAAGCCCTAGTTAAGCTGGTTCAAGTATACCCAGAGTACAAACTTAATAGGATATACATGGAAAGAGCAAGCACATACCAAAACAGAATAAAGGCACTGCAGATGAGCTTGGACGTCACCGACGGAATGTCAGAAGGTAAATCAGATCCTGCTTCCGGAGACCCTGTAAACCCTCCCAGAGAGAAAAGGAACTCAGTTCACACAAGAGTCCAGAATACCGATGAACCTTCAGATTTACAAAACGACACTCACAAGGCTAGCGAAACTTCAAAGATGGACTTTGACGGCCTTTTGCTAAAGGAAAAACCTGAGGTGTCCTGGGATGAAGTGGTAGGTTTAGAAGATGCGAAGCGAGCAATCAGAGAGTCGATAGTGTATCCAACGAAAAGACCGGATCTTTTTCCCTTAGGTTGGCCAAGAGGAATGTTGCTATATGGACCTCCAGGTTGTGGAAAAACGCTGCTAGCAGCAGCAGCCGCTGCTGAGATCGACGGCTATTTCATTAATGTAGACGCTTCCTCAATGATGAGCAAATGGCTAGGTGAAGCAGAAAAAAATGTATCAAAGCTTTTTGTTATGGCCAGAAAGCTTTATGAGAGTGAGAAGGTTCCGGTTCTTCTTTTCATAGATGAAATTGACTCCTTGCTGGGCGCACGAAACAGTGAGGTAGGGGGTGAGGTTAGGGTGAAAAATCAGTTCCTCACCGAAATGGATGGGATTAATGGAAAATCAAAGGAGTCTCTGATGTATGTCATAGGGGCTACTAACAAGCCCTGGACCTTAGAAGCAGGGTTTTTAAGAAGATTCCAAAAGCGAATATATGTAACGCTACCTGACATTGCGTCGAGAACTAACCTATTTAGTCAATATACCCAGCCCTTAAAAAAGGACAGAGTCTTCAAATGCGACGAATTGGCTAAGGTGGCAGAAGGATATAGTGCAAGCGACATAAAAGACATCTGTCAGGCTGCACAACTCAAGGTTGTCGACGAACTATTTGAGAGCGGAAAAGCCTTAGAGTCAACGTCCAATCCGAGGCCAGTTACCATGTCCGATTTAAAAGAAATATTCAAGGTAAGAAAGCCAAGTATTAGTACAGAAATGATTAGGGCCTACATGAGATGGAGCGATCAATACAAGGCCTTGTAAACGCGGCGACTGCCGACTTTGGACATGGTCTAATGCCAGACGGGACATTCTATCAGAATGTGCATTCTCTATCCATAATCTACTTTGAATTTCGCCCGTTTCTCTGATTTGGATTGAGGTCAACAAGAGGAGAAAGAGGAAGCCCTAATTAGTCGAGTTAACATTGAAGGATATGAGCTAATCTCTCCCCTGGGCCTGTTCGCTGTATCGCTTTATTGATTCAGATATCTTTTTCATAGCATCTTGTTTCCCGCCCCAGCCTTTCACTCTCACAAACTTGCCCTCCTCTAATTCTTTGTAGTGTTCAAAAAAATGTTTAACTTGGTTCTGAACGAACTCTGGAATATCCTTGATATCATTAGCTTTTGAGTACACAGGATCTATCTTCGAGACAGGCGTTGTGATAACTTTGGAGTCCTGACCTTCCTCGTCTTCCGTAAGCAAAATGCCAATAGGCTTGCACCTTACAATAGAGAGAGGCACGATGGGGTCATCTCCTAGGATTAAAGCGTCAACAGGGTCATCATCCATTTCGAGGGTACATGGAATAAAACCATAGTTACACGGATAGAACATTGAAGTATACAATTTCCTGTCCAGGTACAAAAGTCCTGTCACCTGGTCAAATTCATATTTAAGAAAGCTTCCTTTTGGAACTTCAACCATGACATTAACCGATTCTGGAGGATTTCCCGGACCTACCCTATCTAGTAATTTCAAATTACTCAAATGATAGTTGATTCGAATATATTCGTATTGTAGAACGGCAAAAATTTAAACAATGGTGTGAGGTTGCCATTCCCGTAAATGAAACTGGGCGGCAAGTTCATTGCCAAGGAAATTGAAAACGAAATGAGGGATCGCCTGAACACTTTGGATTTGGGCTCTCTCGTGGAAGATGAGATCAATAGGCGCGGTGATATAGTTGGATATATCGAGGGTCCGCCCACGATGAACGGAGAACCCCATGTCGGCCACCTGCGAGGACGAATAATTAAGGATTTATGGTACCGCTATAACATACTTCAGAAGAGAAGGGTCATATTTAGGGCCGGCTGGGATTGCCAAGGTCTTCCTGTAGAATTGCAGGCGGAAAAGGAGTTAGGATTGACTGGCAGCAAAATAGATAACGTGCGACGGGTAGGTATAGAAAAAATTGTTACCACTTGCAAGCAAATAATCCAAAAATACAATGAGAAATGGATTCTTGTCGATAAACTCCTTGGGATGTCATTTGACTACGACAATGCTTATTGGACCTTTCATGATAAATATATAGAAAGAGAATGGAAGTACCTTGAGAAAGCATGGAAGGATCAACTTCTCAAAGAGTGGTTCCGAGTTGTCGCATATTGCCCGTCTTGCCAAACCTCTCTAAGCAACGCGGAAGTTAATCAAGGATATAAAACTGTTGAAGATCCCTCCTTCTATTATAAGGTAAAGTTATCTCTCGATGACGTCTATTTGATAATCTGGACCACTATGCCCTTTACTATGGTGACAGATGAAATGGTCGCAGTGAACCCGGAGCAAGACTATGCGCGAGTTAAAGTCGGCTCTGAGGAATGGATAGTTGGTCAGCATCGCGCGCATGACTTGTTGAATGACCTTGGTATTGATAAGTACTCAGTGGTTCAAGTCGTAAAAGGTAGAGAACTTGAAGGACTAAATTACATACACCCACTCTTGAATATGATACCCGGATTGGCTGAGTTAGCAAAAGATCCAAAAGTCCATTCAGTCGTCGCTGAGGAGTTCGTCGATATAACTACTGGCAGCGGCATAGTGCATCTTGCACCAGCAAATGGTCAGGAGGACTTTCAGGTTGCGGAACGAAGAAAGATTCCCATCTTCGTCCCTATAGACGACAGGGCTGCTTTTACTCAGGAGGCAGGCCTTTTCCAGGGATTGTTCGTAAGAGATGCTGATGCTAAGGTTATAGAAGCAATGAAGGCGGTGAATGCGTATTTACTGCTCGGAATAGTGGAGCATCAGTATCCAACTTGCTGGCGGTCACACCATAAGATCGTTTGGCTAGCTAGAAGAGAATACTTCTACATGATTGAACAACTCGAGGACCGGCCAATTTTAGCTGCTAGCAATGTTGAATATTTTTTCGATGCTCCCAGGAACAGGTACTTGGAGATAATAAAGGAGAAAGTACCATGGTGCATTTCCCGAGAAAGAATATGGGGCACTCCTCTTCCAATCTGGACTTGTCGTAGGTGCAGCCATAAACTTGGATTATTTTCCAGAAACGAGATAATAAAGTATGCAGATCACCTTCCTGATGGGCCGGCCTTCGAACTACATCGTCCTCAAATTGATAGGGTCGAGATAAAGTGTGGGAGATGCGGTAGTAAAATGCAACGCGAACCCTTTGTCCTTGATACGTGGCACAACAGCGGTGCGGCTCCTTATGCGTCTCTCAGGGACGACGAGTTTTCTAGCATTATTCCTGCGGCTTTTATGACTGAAGGCGTCGATCAGACAAGGGGTTGGGCGTATACATTGCTAATGCAAAATGTAATCCTAACCGGTGGATCGCTGGCTCCTTTCAAATCATTTCTCTTCCAGGGTCATGTGTTGGATGAAAAAGGCAACAAAATGAGTAAGAGCTTGGGTAATGTCATAGATGCGTATCATCTACTGAAAGAGAATGCTGTTGACCTGGTGAGGTTCTATTTTATGTGGAAGTCATCCCCTATAGAGTCGCTTAACTTTAGCCTCACGGAAATGACGACGAGGACATACCAGATTATGAGTACTCTTTTTTATTTGCATGTTTATTTTAGCCAAAATAGTCAGTTCGACAATTTCGATCGGAAGGCAAATGACCTAGGATGGGCACTCAAAACCGATCTGCTTCGTATAGCAGACAAATGGGTGTTGTCAAAACTAGAGTATGTAATTAATGAAGTTACTGTCTCATTCCAAAAATGCCGATTTCACGAGGGGGCTAAGTCAGTTGAGGAGTTTGTAATAAACACTCTGAGCCAGACATATATTCCCATGACAAGGAACGAAATCTGGGATGATAGCCTAGAAACCCTGAATCGTAGGTTAGCTATTTACGCTGTGCTTGGCCATGTACTTAGGCAAATCGATATAATGATTCATCCTTTTTCCCCCTACACTTCGGATTATCTTTATCTGTCTTGCTTTTCTGACAGGAAAAGCGTATTGCTTGAAGCTTGGCCAGCTCGTAACAAAGCGCTTATTGACATAAAAATCGAAACAGTATTTGACAAGTTGATGGAAATCGTTTCACTCTCGAACTCAGCTAGAATGAAGGCAAAGCTAAGGCGAAGGTGGCCGATAAGAAACGTATGGATTTGCTATCCAGCGCAAGATCATTTTGATCTCGAATCGATGCCCGAAATGTTAAAGACACAGATAAATGTCCAAAACTGTATCTTTATTCAATACCAAAATGACACTTATTTACACAAGCTTCTTAGCCTCTTAGATACAGGAGTCCCAATAACACCAAAAGTCAGATTATCAAAGAAAAACATAGGCCAAAAAGCAAGGGGCGATTTTGAAAAGGTATTGATGTCATTTGAGAATGTAAACCCGTATCAACTACTAAGAATGATAGATTCCTCTGGAGCGTTTATGCTTACCTACGAAAATGGGCGAGGTGTAAAGCTAACATTGGAGGATCTAGAGCTATCATATGACCCCAAACCGGGTTTCGCCCTTGCTGAAAAGGATGGGATAGCCGTAATCATAGATGGAAAGAGGGACAAGGAGCTGATTGCACTAGGGGTTATGAGGGATATTGCTAGAAATTTACAACAACTTCGCAAGGAGAGAGGTTATAATACTACTGACATTATCCCCGTAGCGCATATCGCTGATCTGAGTGAACAGGAAATCTCTGATCTTTTGCCTTTGGCTGAAGAATTAAAGTATCTTGTAAGAGTCAACAAAATAATTACGTCGAAATCGCGTATCCAAGGTGTTGACTACAAGGTCATTGAATTGGACGGAAGGAAACTTTACATTTCTGTTTAGATTCCTCTGCGGAGTTAGGTTTCAAGGAAAAAGCTAAAACTAAGGGTACCTTATCATCCCGGATTCTGTACACGGATACCTTAACGAAATCTGGGCCATCTTATTGAGGAAAGATGTGCCCCAGCGTCTGTTTTTTGACCAATTCGTCCTCTAATGCAATATTTAAATTTGGTCCCAGGCGTACCGTATCACTACAGCATATGCAAGTTCAGCAAATCAGCCGCCTTGCCTTAGACGTACCTGAGACCTACGGTTCATTTCCGATCAGCAGTAATATTGATCACGTTATTCCTCAGCCTGTAAAGGAAGAAGGTGATGCAAAGTATGCTTATACTGAAACGGGCTTGCTTCTGAGACGCTGGCACGTATGAGTACACTCTATTTTAACTATGAATTTGTTACTCTCATGGCTGCTCTCGGAATACTTGCATTAGCCATTTCCGTAACGTGGTCGTATTTCCTCCTTTATATGGTAAAATCTTTTAGAGAGTCACCGAAGTTGCAGCGATATACTCAACCCTGTAATGATGTGTTTCCGCGGGTCAGCGTAATAGTACCAGCTAGAAACGAAGAAGATTATATCAGCGGATGTTTGGACAGTTTAATCAAGCAAGATTATCCCAACTTTGAGATAATCCTTATAGACGATTCTTCTGAGGATCGGACCTGGGAGATAATGCAGAAGTATACTGCCAAATATAATGGATTGATCAAATCTCTGCATGCAGGCCCAAGACCTCACGGTTGGGTGGGAAAGAATTGGGCCTGCTATAGAGGGTACATTCTAAGTAGGGGTGATCTATTACTGTTTACAGATGCTGATACCAAACATAGTGCATCTACAATGGGATCAGCAGTGCAGTATTTGGGGAGTCAGAATTTTGATGCTATCACACTTGTTCCGAGATTGCTGTGCAGGGATTTCTGGACAAGGATAACCGTACCTCTGTTAACAGTCTTTCTTCACACCAGATTTTCTGCCTTGCGCGTTAACAACCCAGCTACAAAAATCGGATATTTTTTCGGCAGCTTCTATTTGATTACCCGGTCCGCTTACGAAGCTGTAGGAACCCATAAACTCGTGAGACAAGAACTGGTGGAGGATGGCGCTCTCGGCGCGGAATTGAAACGAAGGAAATTTGCAATTAAGATGGTGAAGGGAGAACAGTATGTTACTGCAGTATGGGCAAGAGACCTCACCACGCTATGGCATGGAATCCGCAGGCTAGTAATTCCGATCTATACCCGAAACCGATATGCAACAGTTTTCATGACAGTGGCTGTTATTTTCTTACTCCTCTTGCCTTTCATATTAATGCCATTTTCAGTAGTGTTCTATGCCCTATCGCCAGAGTTTGTATCAAAGAATGACGACCATGACAATGTTCATGTAGTGGCGGCAATTGTAGCTTCAGCTGGTGCTCTCGGCGTGGCACTCATATTTCTATGCGCCGCCATTCAATCTAAGCTTGGCGTGTTCCAAAGCCCATTGTACGCCCTATGTTGCCCGCTTGCCACTGTTATCATATGCTCCTGCTTTTTGTCCTCTTTGTATGACGCGACAAAAAGTGGGTCAATAAAGTGGAGGGGCAGACAATATAATGTAACCGAATATGCTGATGTCCCCCGAGATTAGGCTACAACATGCAGATAGGTGAAACCGAAAAGCCGAAATTGTTTATTAACAATGGATGAATGTTATTATGCCAAGAACGATAAAATGCTATCCAATGGCCTGGTTTCTACTAGTTCTGCTCAAGAAACTCTGACTAGGGTTACAGAAGGAAAGTCTATTTCAAGAAGAGAAGCATATGAATTGATTCAATCAACTGATGATGATCTCATTCTTTCCTGTGCCAGAAAGATTCGTGATACTAACAACCACAATTTGAAGATTGTTACCTATTCTAGGAAGATCTTTATTGATATAACCAATCTATGCAGAGATACATGTTCCTATTGCACCTACAAAAAAGATCCGTATAGCGAAGCGGCTAGGATGATGAAGCCATCAGAGGTCATTTCATTGGCTGAACTGGGAAAAAGATATGGATGCACTGAGGCATTAATAGTTACGGGGGAGAGGCCAGAACAAAAATATGTAGAGGCGAGAGATTGGCTGAAATCCCTTGGTTACACCTCGACGGCCGAATACGTTGGCGCTATTGGAGAGGAGCTGATGAGGAAGACCGGCCTGCTTCCGCACACAAATGCTGGGAGCCTAACAAAAAAGGAAATGTCTCTCCTCAAAGAGAGCAATGCGAGCCTGGGCATGATGTTAGAATCCTCCAGCCCGAGAATGACTGACGTTGGGATGCCGCATCACGCCGCTCCAAGTAAAAACCCTAAAGTTCGGTTAAGGACACTAGAAGAAGCAGGACAATTGAAGATACCATTCACTACAGGTCTGTTGTTGGGTATAGGGGAGACGGCCGAGGAGATTATTGATTCGCTATTTCTCATAAAGGAAATAAACGAAAAGTACGGTCACATCCAAGAAGTAATATTGCAGAACTTCATGCCAAAAACCGGTACGGAAATGGAAAAATATTCTCCCATTAAAATGGATTTATTCCTCCGGATTGTTGCTCTTTCGAGGATCATCCTTCGGGAGATAAACATTCAGGTGCCACCAAACTTGAATCCGCATTGCTATGGAAGCCTCCTTGATGCAGGTATCAATGACTGGGGTGGGATTTCTCCGGTAACTATAGATCATGTTAATCCAGAATTCCCCTGGCCACCCCTGGAGGGTGTCAGATCAGCCACACTCCAAAAGGGTTTGACTCTCCGGGCACGGTTGCCAATATATCCTGAATTTATTTTTAAGTCGGACAACGGGTTCGTTTCTGATAGAGTTAGAGGCTATATGGAACATCTCTCTGACTCCGGTGGTCTTGTACGGGAGGAAGTAGCAAACTGACTTTTGACTCACTTCTAAAGAATGTGGATCCAGTAATTTCATCAGCTCTAGATGATGCTCTTGATGAAAAGGAACTCTCAGAAGTTGCAATCACCGAACTGTTCAAATGTAAGGGAACGGAAATGGGCATGGTACTCATGGTTGCCGACGAGCTGCGGAGGAGGGCGGCCGGCGACCTTGTGACGTACGTTATTAATAGAAATATCAATTTCACAAATGTATGCGTCAAACGATGCGGCTTCTGTGCTTTTAGTCGCGGCTTCCTAGAAGAGGAGGGGTACATCCTGCCGATTGAAGAGATAGTTACCAGAGCAAAAGAAGCATGGAAATTAGGGGCGACAGAAGTATGCATTCAAGCGGGACTTCCACCTAAAATGGATGGGAAGCTTTACATAGATATTTGCAGAGCCATTAAGAAGGCTCTTCCTGATATTCACATACACGCTTTTTCTCCTGAAGAGATCCTATACGGCGCAAGGAGTCTAGGTGTTCCTATTCCTGAGTATATGAAAATGCTTAAAGAAGCAGGTGTTGGAAGCCACCCCGGAACAGCAGCTGAAATACTGGATCAGCATATCCGTGACGTTATTTCCCCTGGACGAATAAAAGTTAGTGAATGGGTTTCAATAATAAAATATGCACACTACATTGGCATCCCCACAACAAGCACCATCATGTACGGGCATATAGAAAGTCCGAGTGATAGAGCAAAGCACTTGATTTTGCTCAGGTCGATACAGAAGGAAACGGGTGGATTTACAGAGTTTGTACCTTTGAGCTTTGTTCACACTGAAGCTCCGATGTATAGTCGCCATACTGTACCCGGTTTAAGAGCAGGTGCTAATGGGAACGAAGTCCTTATTATGCACGCCGTGGCTAGAATTGCGCTGTATAGACATATCAACAATATCCAAGTTTCTTGGGTCAAAGAAGGGTTGAGGATGTCGCAATTACTTCTGGGTGCGGGAGCGAACGACTTCGGAGGAACATTGATTAATGAAAGCATATCTACTTCCGCTGGATCTTCGTACGGGCAAATACTGAAACCGAAAGAAATCAGATCGGCAATAAGATCGGCGGGGAAGATACCAGCTCAAAGGTCCACGTCCTACCGTTTATTAAAAACCTATGAGGGGGAAGAAAAGGACGATTTTGGTTCTTTGCTTGACCGTGCGGATCCATCTCAATTTGGTTCCTATGGCGAATTAATAAAGCTTGATCAGTTCAGATACAAAGTGTAAATTACAAAATAAGCAGTAAACAAAACACAGACACTAATCTTCCATTATTAACATCGTCAGGGTGGATTTCACCCCTTTCATTCTCCGTATTCTTGTGCTTATGAATTCCTTGAGTTTGTCCATGGTTGGGGCTTCGACTTTGAGCAAAATATCGTAAACCCCATATATTGTGTATGCATCGCTTACCCCAGAGATACCTTTCATTTCATCTGCCAGTGTCGTTTCGTATCCGAGCTCGGCATTAACGAGCACAAAGGCCCTTGGCATACCAGCTATATTCAAACCTCACACTAATAACGATTGTAGTAGGATGTTTAGTACAACAACAATACGAGACCCGACCTGCTCTTAGCTTGGACAGGTGATCCTCTGGCAAACATCCCGCTACGAGTCTGACCTGTTTCGACACTGATAGGTCTAACTTCTTGCTTCTGATTATCTATTGGAGAACGCCTGCATGCCATGTTGGCTTGATTCCCTTACAAAGTGGACACACCTAGCGCGTTTTCGAATGATTTTCAAAACTAATGTCACACTGAGCTTATCAAAATACTACTGGTTGGTAACTTTCTGAGTGATCTTTTGAAAGGGTGCACTGAACGCGCGACCATAATAATTTGTTTCTAAAGTATCAAAGGAGACACTGTGTAATGGTGCCCAGTCCCCGACCCAGGTTAGAGTCATGACCGACTTTTTATGATGTACCTAATGAGTTGATTTAATAAAACCCACCGAATTATCAAACAAAGAGCTAAAACGGGATCGACAGACTAAAATTAATAAGAGGATAATAAAGTTGAAAACCCCATTCGAAGGATGAAGAGTTAACGGGACTATAGTTGTAAAGTAATGGCAGACTGTTATTGGTGACATGATTCTACGGGGCATTCATGAATAACAGTCTACAAACAAGTTCCGTGTGCCTGTTTTAGCAAACTTTTCTTGCTGGGTAAAGTTTAAGAATAGAGTTGCTCGTCATGAACAAAGTGCATGAAGCTTAAGACTGAAGTCGCTCTCCGAAAATGGACGACACTTGAGCATAGAGGGGTAGCCTTTCCGCCGAATTATCAAATTCGAGGCTTAAAAATATCGATAGCCGGTGAAAGACATCCCCTCAGTCACGAACAGGAGGAGCTCGTCTATTCATGGTCTAAGAAGAAAGATACTCACTATATTAAAGACCCGGTTTTCCAAGCAAACTTTCTTAGCGACTTCAAGAAGTTACTTCCTGAAAGATTTCAGAATATATCACGTTTAACTGAGATCGACTTCTCGGAGGCTTTTGCCCTAATCGACCAAGAAAAAATGATGAAAGAGGCGGAAATGGAAAGAATAAGGAATCTTCCTAAGGACGAAAAGAAGAAGATTAGGTTGGCTAAAAAGTCGGAAATAGACCGGCTAAAGGGTTTGTATGGAAAAGCAATTGTGGATGGCGTAGAAGTGGATGTCGCGAACTGGCTTGTCGAACCTCCGGGGCTTTTCATGGGACGCGGTCAGCATCCTCTGAGGGGCAGATGGAAACCTCGAGTTACCCCCAGTGACGTGATTTTAAATCTTGGGGAAGAAGCACCCGTACCCGAAGGGAATTGGAAAGGAGTAATTCATGATCACTCCTCTACTTGGCTTGCAACCTGGATTGAAAAGCTAACGGGCAGAAGGAAATACGTTTGGCTGCATGACTCTTCCAGCCTAAGACAGAATAGCGATAGGGAAAAATATGATAAAGCCAACAGATTGGAGAGACACATCGGCAGGGTACAGCGCGAGATCATTAACAGGATGCTCAAATCCCGGGATGTTAACCAGAGGAAAACGTCTACTGTCTGCTACCTGATATTTAAACTCGCAATGAGAGTAGGAGATGAAAAGGACCCAGAGGAGGCCGACACCGTAGGTGCGTCAACATTAAGGGTTGAGCATATAACCTTCAAAGAAGATAAAGATGGTGGAAAGCTAATAGAATTCAATTTTCTGGGAAAAGACAGTGTACCCTGGCAGAAAATAGTCAAGGTTACCAGCGAGGATACTATTGGTTTATATAATAACCTCAAAAAGCTAATCCAGGGAAAGGAGAGAACCTCTCAAATATTTGAAGGTATAACTTCAAGCAAGGTAAATGCTTTTTTGAGAAGCATAGATAGCAAAAATCTCCCTGGACTGACCGCAAAAGTATTTCGAACTTTCATCACGACAAATGTAGTTAGAGAAACCTTAGCAAAACCACCTTTCAACAGGATTGACAAAATGTCTTCAGAAGCCGAGAAAATTTACGCGGTCAAGATTGCAAACCTGAATGCCGCAATCACTTGTAATCATAAAAAAGGAATTGATCCAAAAAACCCTGCTAGTGTAAAGGCAATCCAAAAGTTTAACGACTCGGTGGCTAAAAAAGAGGAGACTATCGAAAAACTGAGATCAGAACTTGACTCGGACCGATCGAAAACCGAAAGTCAAGTAAAAAGAATCAAGGACAGGCTAGAAAGAATAGAATTGCAACTAAAACTACAGAAAGAAACCCGTGATTACAACCTAGGTACCTCACTGAGGAATTATATAGATCCTAGGGTGATAGCGGCCTGGCTGCTTTACGTGGATTTGGACTGGAAAAAAGTATATACCGCAACCTTACAGAGGAAATTCAGATGGGTCGAAGAGTACGATCCTGAAGAGCTGAAGTTGTTCTATCCACTCCAAAAACAAGTCGGAAACGAGGTGATGAAAGTAGTGGTATCAGAGGAATCCAGTTCTACCTAACTGTGCTCTTAGCGGAAACATCTGTCTAGGCATATATCGGCGAGTAGGCTGCGTAATATAAATCCAAAAATCCCCTCAGTATCAGCTTCAATGAAGAGCCTTCAGAATGGTAGTTGGTTCTGACGCTTTTGAGCGTGGAATCGCCGTCAAACAATCATGTTTCTTGGATTTTCCACAATATGGTCTAACATGCTCCGGCTAGATTTGAGTGTAAAATTTTCCCAAGGTTTGAGTAATTTATATTATGTTCAAAAAGAGGTCTTATTGGCTGAACGCTGCCAGAGCTTTTGGTGCCGGAGTAGCTCAGCCTGGCTGGAGCGTTCGACTCATAATCGAAAGGTCGCGGGCTCGAATCCCGTCTCCGGCACGCATAACATTTATTTGAACTGGGACGACGGCGATTGATATTAAAGAAATGGGGAAATATGATAGTCCGTCATCACCAAAAGCTGAAAACATAGAAAAGAATATTGAGTTATTTTTGGCCAATTTATGTGGGGCCTTCGGAGGGATTTGAACCCTCCTCAAGCGGTCTCTGCAAGCAAGTCCATATTCTGCCTGTTTTCGATCCCCGCCACCACAGCCGCCTATACTGACCAGGCTATACTACGAAGGCCGCGGAATCATTATTAGCATTGACTCTATTTATACAGTTCTCGGTCCTTGATATTCGCATAACCAATACGTGATTCCAACTTTCCATTCTATTCTTTTCCTAAGAGCCGGAAATAATACCTAGCCTGATTGTTTGGATGCCGCGTTGTTCTAGTTTGTCAGCTAAGGCATTTAAGCCAATTGAGTCCCCGGCCAGGTGGCCCAGGAGTACAAGATTCCCTTTCACTTTTTCAGATTTCAACCGTGCTGCCTCTCCTGGATCAATGTGAAGATAAATAACAGTAGTTATACCGTTCTCAAAATATAGCCTAGCAATTCGATAGCCTCCATTTGTTCCAGCCGCTAAAACCAAAGCCATTCTACCCACATTGTTTCGCATGCTTCCAAGGGCCACCAATGGTTTAGTTACGGCATTTCGGAATTCGGGAATTTCTCGGACAACTTTTAGCAGATTTGATACTCTTCCAGTGCATTTGATAGAATTAATTTTTGTCGTAACGATCCTACGCATGAACTCGTCGCAGGGTTGGTGTATATTTACCAGAGCAATTTGTAAGGCCTTTGCAGTGTCTACTATTTGCCTGTAGATATTGGCGTGCGACTTCATTTGCGTTCTTTGCTTTAGAGCTCTTACCGCATCCTCGGCGGCATTTTTTGGAATTCCATTTTCTACCATATAATCCACGTGTCTGTCAAAAACCTTATGAAAATTAATAGCAGACACTCCAATTGGATGATGCGCGATAACTGCATCGCAGCCCATATTCTTTGCTAAGAGCAATTCTGCAGTGCTGACGTCCACTGATACTAGCACCTTTAGAATGTTGCGACCTCCTACATGAACTGCACTGTCTGCTGGCAACTTCTTCCAACCCACGAGGCTGAGCCCTACAGTCATGATTTCAGTCGTATCTGCACTCATCACTTTATTTCCCTAGGAAGGACTACAAAAATCTATAACCGTTCTCCTTCAAATTATAAACTCACCCAGGACTGCGTATGACATCATAAATAGCTTGCATCGAAAGAAAATGCAAACTACTGTAAGTGAGAGCCAGACTACCATTACATCAATTTCGAAAATGGACTTTTACTTTTACCTGCAATGTTCCAAGTTTCTAATGAAGGTTAGAGACATCCTTCAAGATTGGAAACTTTAAATCCCCTCGTTTCAAAGCTCAATATCTGTAAATGAGCTGTTCTGACGAGTACATCTCCCATTCGGAGGAAGATAATTTAATACAGATATCTTCCTCGACAAAATCAAAGCTACAGAAGGCGAAGTATGGCGTATACAATCATTCAGCTGTAGAGCTTTGCCACTGGACTAAGAAATCGTTTGCAAACGAAGGAAATTGCTACAAACACAAGTTTTATGGAATTTCGACTCATCGATGTATGGAAATGACACCTACAGCAATGAACTGTGAAAATAGATGCATTTATTGCTGGCGACCAACGGAATTCTACGATACTCTACAAATGCCTGCGCATCTTGTTGATGAACCGGATGTAATTGTTAACGAGTTGATGAAAGAAAGGGAGCGTCTCCTTTCTGGATATTATGGCAATAAGAAAAATGACGCGAAAAGGCTGGACGAAAGTTTGCTACCCGCTCATTATGCTATATCATTATCTGGCGAACCGACCATGTATCCCAAATTGCCACAACTGATCAAATATTTGAAAAGTCTCAGGGCCACTAAATCTGTTTTCCTAGTGACCAACGGCCAGGAACCAAGAATGCTAAAGAGGCTTGCCGACGAAGATGCATTACCTACCCAGCTTTACCTCTCGACAAATGCAGTCAACAGGAAAATGTTCCATATGATTAACAGACCTCGACACAAGGATGCTTGGGAAAGATGGAGGGAAAGCTTGGAATTTTTAGCGACTGCTGAGACCAGAACGGTACTTAGAATGACGATTATTAGAGGTTATAATGAAGGGACGGACCTTGCGAATGACTTTGCCCTGCTCGTGTCACAAGCAAACCCACACTTCGTAGAAATCAAATCTTATATGCACATTGGAATGTCAACGCAGCGTTTGGAGAAGAGTAATATGCTAGAGATGAACGAGGTAAAAACTATTGCACATCTTCTGGTTAAAAATCTTCCTGGGTTCGCTATAATGGATGAAAGCGAAGTATCTAGGATAGTGGTACTACAGAACCAGGACCGCTACACCAATAGGTATATTCAAGGATGCATCGCATGATCGTATGGTCAACGCGAGACGAGGCATCCCTTTACCGCATCTTTTCTTTATCGGAATAACTATAAGAGCAAACTCGGACGCAATAAAACATTATCCATCCCGCTTAGACTGGACACGGGCCCTGCAGGAATGCAGAGGATTATATCAATTGTGCAACCAAAACCGACCATCCATTAAGGTCTCGGAACATAAAACCTAATATATACACATTCGTCACTTTGATCCTTATATGGAATATGCACATCCAGAGGTTTTAGTGGACACCCAGTGGGTCGAGGATCACTTTAAGGACTCAAATGTTAGAATAGCAGAAGTAGACTACGATCCCAAGGCCAATTACCAATTGGGACATATTCCCAATGCTGTGTTGTTTGATTGGAAAGAAGATATTAACGATCCGACTAATAGAAATATTCTATCAAGGGACTCGTGTGAAAAATTGCTACGACGAGCCGGTGTAAACAATGAGAGTATTTTAGTCCTTTATGGGGATTTTAACAATTGGTTCGCAGCTTTTGCGTTTTGGGTCTTTAAATATTATGGATCTAATGACGTTAGATTGATGAATGGTGGAAGAAAAAAATGGCTAGAGGAAGACCGACCTTTGACCAAAGATATCCCACAGAATCTACCAGAAGGCAACTTTAAAGCGTCCGCTCCGGACGAGACCATTAGAGTGTTCTTAGACGACGTGAAAAAGGCCTTGGACCAAAAGCCCAAGGTAAAAATGGTTGATGTTCGGAGTCCCAAGGAATTTACCGGGGAGATACTTGCACCCCCGGAATACCCTACAGAGCACGCACAAAGAGGAGGCCATATCCCGAGTGCAGAGAATATACCGTGGGCACAGGCCGTAAGGGAGGATGGCACATTCAAACTCAGGGAGGAACTGGAAGAGATGTACAAGAACAAGGGCATAACACCAGATAAGGGTATAATTACATACTGCAGGATAGGAGAAAGGTCTTCGCATACCTGGTTTGTTCTAAAATACTTGCTGGGATATCCAGATGTAAAGAATTACGACGGTTCGTGGACAGAGTGGGGTAACATGATAGCGAATCCTATAGAGAAATAGCAGTTCTGATGCCAGTTTTAATGCTCAATGGTTCAATAGGCTATTTGACTTTCTTAACTATGATGTGCAATAGGTTTCCTTCTGGCCTAGTTTCAAGTATTTTCTGACCGCTGTCCTCGGCCCACCTGGTAATTTCCAGGTCTGCCGTCTTGTCATCTGATACTACATGAATGATCTCTCCTAGATTTATTCTTGAAACCAACTCATCTAATTTTGTGAGAGTTGCAGCGCATTCCACCCCTATTTCGTACATCTCATAGTCTGGATATGCTACAAAACAACGTATATGCAAGTTGTCTATTATCATCTTTATCTTATCATGACATTCTTCTATGGGCTGCAGGTTTCTAAGACGTTGATTCATGTACGAGGGTTCCATTTTGACAAACCACCCATCTGAATAAGGAAAGTCGTTTACCAGTTTTGGTCTTTGAAGAATGGAATCATTTATCTCGATAATCGTGCCTGTGAACGGAGCTCTAATCACTCCGAAATACTTGTTGCTTTCGATAGTAGCGAGTACTTTTCCGTTCTCTATTCTAGTTCCAGTATCCTTAATCTTGATGGTAGATATCCTTCCAGAGATTGAAGATAGTAGAGCAGTAATTCCAATTGTGACTAACTTACTTGACTTAGTATTTGCCCAAACAAGATTTTCAACATCATAAAGAAGATCCTCTGGGAAAATACAGCTTTCTATCTTCATTGAGTTTATTCCTAATTGGACTTTTTTATTCCTTTACGCTTCATGAGCATTTGTCGGCTCTTGCTAGTTTCCATGGCTAGGTATGAGTCTAATCAGGGTGATAAAATTAATACAAATACTGCCAACATCAAGTTAGTCCTCTAGTACTTCTGACCAACCTCACGCCGGCGATCGAACCATTCTGCTAGTTTTCTAAGAGCAATCGCTCGATGGGAAAATTTTCCCTTTTGGCCTATGGTCTCTAATGCCCCATATGTCAGCTGTGAATTCTCTGGGATGAATATAGGATCGTAACCCCATCCTCCTTTCGTAGCATTTCTTGCTATAGTTCCTACTGTTTCCCCGCTAAAGGTGAGTGAACTCTTTCCGTCATGAAAAGCGAAGACGGACCTGAATATAGCTCGTCTACAGCTAGTCTTCTCCATTAGCTTCATAACCCCCAAATTCCCTATGGTTTTAAACACAAATGCAGAATACGGTCCAGGAAAACCACTTAGTTTATCTATAAATAAACCATCGTCTTCAACAATAAGCGGCTTTGATATTTCCAAGTATGCATGTTGTGACTTACTCATAGCAATAACCTCCATTGATTCTACTTGGGGCTCGATCAAATTTTTTTTAATAAAATTAACATGAATGTTGAAACTTTTGAGAAGCGATTTTACCTCATAGAACTTACTCTCGTTGGAACTAACAAAGACTATGGATTTCATAAGCTTGGGATTAATGCATCTCTCAATTAAAGGATCATCCTTTGGCAGGAGTAACTCGTGTGAACTTGAGTTCTATTAGGAGCGAGTGTAGACCTGTCTCAGCAAGCTCATTCTGTTGAAGTTAGGCAATCTCACAATTGAGAAATAGAGTGTGACATCCGAAAGCTTGTAGGCTCCCCTATCAGAACTGAGTCTAACCTCCGCTACCCACTCCTAGCGTATCTACCCCTGCGTTCAATTTCAAGGACTTTACGCAGTGTAGCTTGAGTTTTTTCCTTACCTGTGATCGACATATAACCAGCAATAAATTCAGAAAATGCAGCAACGCAAATAGATACATAAGAGCTATAAAAAACTTCCTTAATTAAACGGACGTCTACCGCCTTATCCTCTAATCTCTCTGAGAAGAAGGCTAATCCAAAATCTAGCATTACAATCTCATCATTTTTAGAATTAATAAAGTTGGACGTGGTTAGATCGTTATGGATGATATTATTGGCATGCAACAATCCTGTGCATTTACCCATTTTCAAAACAAGGTCAAGGGTTATTTTTTCTTTCAGACTTTCTCCCTCTATATATTCCATTACTATTTCTGTCGCCACGGGGTCGACAAAATAAACGAAGGGTGTTCTAATTCCTATATCTTTAGCACTGGATAGCATGGTGGCCTCATGTATAGTACGGTGCCTACGAATTTCATAGTCAAGTGTTTTTTGACGGTAAGACTTTTCAGGCCGGACTTTAGAAACAGCCTTATTTCCATACCATCTCATTCGGTAAATGTCGGCTTCGGCCCCTTTACTCAGAAGGACATGAGTAGAACTTGCCAATATCGTTATATTCATGATGCTTGGAATAAAAACGTGCGCGCCGAAGTTCTGCGGGAAGGAGAAAATGTGGTTTTTCAGGAAGACTGCGCGGAAGATGGCCTCAAAAGTGGCATCTTAACCCTGACTAATCAAAGGTTGCTCTTTGAGAAAACGGAAGGCAAGATGACAACACTTTGGAAGGAGGCAGGTGATTTGATCTTGAACATTGATCTGGCTAAGATCTCGAATGTCGAAGCTCGCGGTTTCCTGATAGCAAAAGTAGTAATCAGTGTCGGAGAATACATTTACAAGTTCGGGGTGCTTAATCCAGGCAAATGGGAAAAGCTAATTAGAAAACAGATTGCAGGCGTTAACATTTAAGACACATCCCTAAGTCAGCCGCCAATGTACGTCGACCGTATCAATTCTCCATGATTGATGCACAAACGACTTTTCTACTTCAACCTTGTTGTGTCCAGATAAATAATCGACAATACCAGTCCAGGCGATTTGACACCCGTTATCTCCAGCAAATTTACATGGTAAGACGAAAAGCTTAGAAGAATGCCTTAAACATGCCTGACGAAGCATATCCTTCAGTCTATTGTTCGCTGCCACTCCCCCGACCACCAACACTTCCTTCTTGCCAAAGAATGAGATGGCTCTCTCAATCGTTTCGCTAATCATCGCAAATGCTGTCTCTTGCAATGAGTAACATAGATCTGCAAAAAATTCACTGTCTCCTCTTCTTAAGTCTAATAATCTTTTTGCAGCGCTCAATACTCCTGAATAAGAAACATCATTACCCTTGACAACATAAGGGAGACGGACATATCTTCCTGATGATTTTCTTGCAAACTGCTCAATTTTGTCACCACAAGGAGATGAAAGACCGTTCGCTCTCCCGAACTGGTCCAGAAGCTGTCCAATAGTTAGATCAAGTGTTTCACCAAACACTCTCCATCTATTCTCAGAAAATGCAAGGATCATTGTGTGGCCGCCGGACAGGAGCAGGACTAAGGGATTGCTCGCGTGTGTAAGCATAATGCCAAGCTCTACATGTCCTAATGCATGGTTCACAGGCACTAATGGCTTACGGTAGAATGAAGCCAATGTCCTCGAAACAACTGCTCCCACTCTCAGACACGGGCCAAGACCGGGCCCGGCAGAATAGGCAATTATATCAATATCTCGAATACAATGACCCGATTCGTTTAGGCATTCTCTTAGGATATCCGCTGAGACCTCTGCATGATGTCTTGATGCAAGCCTAGGATGGATTCCGGAACCTTTGGAGGGTAAAAATACACTGCGGGAATCAGAAAGAATTCTTGCATGTAGATTCTTCTGATTTGTTAGGCGATTCCCGTCTAAAGGGTTTATTATAGATGAACATTCTATAACGGATGAAGCAAATGTGTGAGCGGTGCTCTCTATTCCCAGACAAAGCATCTGATAAATCTATTACCTCCTGCTGCCTGTTGCCGATACAATTTTGACCACATCGTTGTTTTTGAGTTTATAGTCAGCTCCTAGCCTCATTTTGCTGCGTGCATCAATGGCATACATGAATCCTTTGACTAGATCTGCGTGTATCTTCTCTGCTAAGTCAATTGGAGTCGAGCTAGCCGGTAGCAAATGAGCGTCGGGTAATACATTCCCTCTTCGATCAGTGAGTTTTATTTCGTCTTCAACGGGATAAACGACGATGAGTTTCAACAAATCAAAAATTGCCTTATTGATAATCTTTTGCACGCCTGTGGAGCCATATTCGGCAAGAAAGGTGTTAGCCTTGTGAAGAGCGTGTCGCTGTTGAGTGCTTATTGTGGCAGCTTCATTGATTTTGAAACTGCTGTCTCCTGGCAAATATTCTATCATTTTTAGTCTTGTCGCTCGCCTAAGCAATAACTCTAGCTCAGATGAGCATGCTATAGCGTTTTCCCTTGTATGTCTAATGTTGCTGAGTCCAACCTCTGCGGAAGGTAAATCAGCCTTGTTGGCGGCAATCACAATGGGTTTAGATTTGGTTCTTAATCTCTCGCAAAACTTTAGCAGGTCCTGTTCTGACCATTCAGCAGCATTTCCCGCTGAGAGACCCAGCTCACCAATGGCGCTGACAATTTGTGTATCGTCGATAGAAAGTCCCGATAATCGCGCCGAGATTGCGTGCTCAAGTTTTATGCTTTGGTTACTGGACTCCCGTACCAATTTGCCCCATTCTCTTCCTAACACACTTGCAACCCATCGATCGAGTTCCTCTTCCACAAATTGTATATCAAACGCCGGATCCCCAGTACCAGGCGTCACTGGTTTTCCCTCTGCGTCTGTCGAGGCCGCTGCATCTACCACATGAATTAGAGCATCAGCCTGCCTAGCATCATCCAAAAACTTATTGCCCAGGCCTTTTCCCTTGGAAGCCCCGGGTATAAGGCCGGCAATATCCATTAGCTTGATGGGAATAAACCTTACCCCATCGATGCAGAGTGAATGGATTGGACTATCTTGTACACTAAACTCTCTGCATACGCACTCAACTCTAGCATACGTTACTCCCATATTTGCAGAAATTGTTGTGAAGGGGTAATTTCCGCACTGTACGTTAAGATCTGTCGCCGAATTAAAAAATGTAGATTTACCTACGTTTGCCTTTCCAATCAGGCCAAGTAGCATCTATTTGTATTAGATACCTACCCAGTTTAAATTGTTGAGGATACATTATTTTCATTATTATTCGTATTCTTTAGCTTCGATTTGCGGCCGATAACCCCTATAACTCGAAAGCAGCACGAAAAAGAAATGGATCCTAATGATACCCCATCGATCAAGATTTTTATTCGATAGCAACATAAAGGCTACGGAGCTACTTGGATTGGCAGGAATCATTGCTCTTAATAATCTAGACCCGTCCATAGAGAATGAATCCATAATAGGTCTCCTTGCACATTCAATGCGCCTTCTTCAGCACAGAGGAAAAGCGTATTGGAAAATGATTCTAGGCCAGAATGCTTGTTCCAATGAAGGATCCTTACCTACCGACGATGCAATAATGAGGGCTGCACGCAAGGAAAAAATGCATGGCAGTATGGCAATAGGCTACCTATCAAAGAGGTCTCCCCAGTTCCATAGTTTCGAAATTATTCAGGTCGCCTTGGACGGTTTTTTTGTTGACACAGAAAAGTTATACTTGCACCCGGAGATTGATCAGGCAAGAGACCTAGATTCGCTGTACAAAGTATGCCATATATTTACTAAGCTACTAATTAAGAAGCGCTACCCTGAACGTGCGATCCAGTTTCTTGACCGGCATTTAAGAGGCAACTTAATAACAAAGATAAACGATGAAATTTTTGCGTATCGAAATAGTACGGGTTTTAAACCACTCGTATCAGCCACCAGTAACGACAAGAAACTAAACATGGTAGCGTCTGAAAATTGCTTGCGTACTTCATTCGTAGATATGGATTTTACAGATGTTGCTCCTGGCCAATTGGTTAGATTGACTCGTGACACAGGACTTGACGTAGTCGCCAGACTGCCCAACAATGTAACAATGATAGACCCGTTTGAATTTATAAGAGAGAGCCATGTTGCCTCCACCCTTCTCGGAAGAAGTTTATATGCAATTAGAAAGAACATAGGTAAAGAGCAAGCCAATTTCTTGTCAAAAGAATTGGATGTGGAATCGGTATTTGCAGAACCTGATTACACTCGTCCGATGGGTTTGGGCTTCAATATTGAGCTTCAAACGCAAACTAGGAACTTGGAACTCTCAGAAGGTATCATAAAAGATAGATACGATGACTCTGATCACATGATTGACTTTTCAGAACAAGTTAGCAAAAATAAATTGCTTACTACGGGTAATTCTCTGAAGTTCGTCATAGGCGGACTAGTGAAGGACAAGAATGTGGCAACCATCCAAGGTACGATCCAAACGGGGAGTACTGCAAGGGAAACAATCCATTATCTGCGAGGAGCGAGCGCGAGGCGGGTAGAAGTAATTGTAAGTTACGTTGTGACCATTGATGGTCGACAAGTAGGTCTATACACACAAAATAGGGACTTGATAGCGAACAAGTATGTTGGTGTAGTTACGAATACGGAGGATCTCAACTCGAAAATTGCCAAGGAGATAGGGGCAGATGCTGTTTATTATAATTCTCCACACGTTCTCGCGAGGGGCATAGGTCTTTCAGAACATGAGCTTTGGTTTCCCGAGTGGGTAAGATTCTTAGATTACCGTGGGCCCTAACTTTGACTTCAACTCTTGCCTATATAATCAAAGTATGACGATGAATCCGACGCACAGTTTGCTTT
Organism: Nitrososphaeraceae archaeon; assembly: GCA_035710925.1. Classification (GTDB taxonomy): domain Archaea; phylum Thermoproteota; class Nitrososphaeria; order Nitrososphaerales; family Nitrososphaeraceae; genus TH5893. Next base: position 28,941 of record DASTCR010000141.1, read on the forward strand.
ACCCAATTAATTCCAGACCTGCGGTATCCGTTATGGGTTTGGTCAGAACCACAGATCAGTTAAGTTAGATGCCTCAGTCGTTTTTATACTATCTCATTTACGTGGAATATTTTTATGAAATATGCAGATAGAATAATGCGACCAGAGATTTGATGTCTATAATGTAGCTATCTCTTGTTCATACTTACTTTAAAGAATTCCTGAAATAGTTTGTGCCTTTTTATTGTAGTCATGAAGGCGGTTCCATCTCCTCCAGTGACGATGCTTCTGATTGTCTTGATTTGTGCTGCATTTTTGCTGACAGTAAGAATCGCGTTTGCAGAAAATAACGAGAATGAATCCGATCAATTGCTGGCA
>DASTCR010000142.1:0-8433 GCA_035710925.1 Nitrososphaeraceae archaeon
GGAATAGTGGTGTTAATCAACTCCTACCCCGGTATGCTTTTGTCTAACTCCTTAGAGTTAGATGTATTACATACATCTATCCTCTATTGCTGTTATATTATATGTCAAGCTTAGATAAATCTGTTTAGGCAGAAATGAAAGTGAAGATTATTAACACTCTTATTTCACTTACTTTACTGCGTTCCAATTGGTGAAGGTAATATGTGGCATTATATATAACAGCCTACATATAGCTAGGTATTCTTCGTGCCTAATACTTTCGACCTAAATGCGTAACAGAATTATCTTCCGACTGGAATATTTACGAGAATCATTAGACGAATCTGATGGTATCGACTTAGGATACTTGAGGCTTTTCGAATCTAATTGATCTTTGTCTTCATCATACCAAGCTTATTTGAGTATGCAAACATACAGTCGAGCTCAATAACCTGCAAAGACATTAGTAATAAATTATATGGGAAGTAGTAGATAGTTTATGGTAAGTTAGAGTGACCCCCTCCTACCCTACTCTTAATAAGGATCTTAGAAAGTTCGAATCACTGGATATATGGAAACAACTAAAAAACGGTAGCAATGGTCTGCTGCCGTGGTATTATGAAGTATCAATAAATCACATGCCTGCCAAGTACTTAATTTCTAAATCTATATCTTGTAATATTACAGATCTAAAACTTGTGGGTGAGGAAGAGCTGTGGGAAGAACATAGAAACCTTATGGAACAGTTTTTGAAAAGATGGAAAGCTGTCAGGTTAGGAGAGGTCAATATAATGTCCGACTTGGCTTGGCAACAGAAAACATCTCTTATGGATTTGAATGTTGAGCTTGTCAAGCGGATGCTGAAACATTGTAACTTCTGTCGCTGGAATTGTCAGGTTGATAGAGAACTAGATAAACACGGAACCTGCCAGTTAGAATCTACTTCTAAAGTAAGCAGTTACTTTCATCACCGTGGTGAAGAGCTTGTTTTCAGGGGAAATATGGGATCGGGAACGATATTCTTCACAAGTTGCAATATGAGATGCTCTTTTTGTCAGAACGGAGACATAAGCACAGATAAGGATAATGGCATTCCTATAACACCTAATCTATTGGCACTGATGATATGGCAACTAAGAATGGAAGGCTGCCATAATACAAACTGGGTTGGGGGCGATCCAACGATACACCTACATACCGTTGTGCAAGCAATAAGCATTCTTGATTCCTTGAAGATGCCAAATATAAACAAAAGCAAAAACAAGGAAGAAGAAGATCTTAACTATATCAATGCCGTAAAGGCTGATAATAATTATCTTAGTACTTGGTATATGAATTCGGAGTATGCGTTCTACCAAAAACGACTGTTCAATAGCCCACAGCTCTGGAATTCAAACTTTTTTATGAGTAGGGAGACTATGAGTATCCTCCGTTCACTTATGGATGCATGGCTTCCGGACTTCAAGTTTGGTCCTGGCAAATGTGCTTTAGATTTGTCTAGAACTCCTTGGTACTGGGATACAGTAACTAACAATCTTAGACTCATTCATGAATGGGGAGAGGATTTTGTCATACGCCATCTGGTAATGCCAAACCATGTGGAATGTTGTACCAAACCAGTCCTAGATTGGATTGCTAGAAATATGCCAGAAGTACCAATCAATATCATGGATCAGTATTATCCAGATAATTTATGCGATTCCAACTCACCAAAGTATCGTGAACGTTACAACGAAATTTCACGATCTCCTACTGAAGAAGAGATAATAAGATCCTATCAATATGCAAAGGATTTGGGCCTCAATTATGAAACGTTATCTTTTGAGAAATCAGCTTTAGGATTGAACCTTTGAAGAAATCCACTTCGACTAGAAATTTCCTGTTTCCTTCCTGTTTTTCTTCCAGCTGATCTATGTCTTCATCAATATAACGGATGTCTGACTATTATTTAGCTTTGCTAGCAGCATAATTTGTAAGACACAGGATACTGTTTTGGAACACCTAAAGCAACAAAGTGGACCTGATACTATTGACATATTATCTGTTATCGATCAAAAAAGGAGATGGCTTAGCAGTAGTTTCAATCCGTACTCCCATTCACAGAATTGTTATCTTTTAGCACTACTAGCATCAGTAGCTTCTTTGCTAGTGTTCTGGCTTCTGGATCGTATCTTTTAGTTTTAGAACTATATGCTAGAACCACTTTTGAACTATTAGATATTCTTACATATCATGTCTACGTATTATTAATGGCATGCCGGAAACTGTTGCTTCACCTTCACCCTCATCAAGAAATAGACCAAGCATAAGCAAACAATACCGGTGCAGCTTGTGCGACAAACTATTTGATAGTGATGAAACATTAGATTCTCACCGGAGATTTGAACACATTGAACCTGGCCATTCTAAACCAGTTGCAGGACTATGCTGACGCGATGATGACATTCGTTACAAGGATTATAGTTCGATGAATTATGCCAACAGCATATGTTCTCATCAACTATGAAATCGGAGCCGAAAAGGATATCCTAAACAAATTGAAAACTGTTCCAAGTGTAATCGAAGCTAGCGAAGTAAATGGCGTTTATGATATAGTTGTTAAAATAGCATCTGCTAGCCTTGATAGTTTGAAAGATACTATAACTAGAGACATAAGAGTAATAGATAGAGTTAGATCAACTATGACATTAATAGTAATCGAATAGAAATAGGGTATCACAATATCACGAAGATGAGCTTTGGTTACAATGATATCTTTTGGATTCTATCTGTAATATTATGGACTACTGGCGTGACTGTAATAATCATTCTTATTATGAAAAGAAGAGGAAGAACTGAAAATAAACCAGACTAAACTATGTACGATAATATTTTGTCCTCTATTGCAATGTCAGACTCAGCTACCAGACGAAGTGATGAGTCTCGTGTGGTTTCCTTTGTAAGCCTTCACTTCCTATCTCTCGCTTGAGATCCTGTTTTTCAGTGAACATAAAAGACAGATCAAGCGCAACATAAAAAGGGACCGTTGATAATTCTAATAAAGAGTAGCTACAAATCATAACCATTTTTTATATAAGTTAGTATAGACCGCCGCATAGTAAAGTATGATTAATGTACTATGATATCTGTAACTGCAAATAAGCACTACTTGCAAACCCTTGTTAAAAAATTCCCTGATGCCGCAATTAAGAGGATTATGATAGTTGATGCTAGCGATGATGTTAACCTGACATTTAGGATAGTCCTAAGTGAATCAGATAGGAGACTTAGAGTGGAGTCGTTTAACGATCCCGTCAAAGCTCTCCGAGAATTCAGACCTGATTTTTATCACCTAGTCATTATTGATATTCTAATGCCAAATATGAACGGTTTCGAACTATATAATAGATTGAAAAAATTGGATAGTCATGTCAAAATATGCTTTATGACAACAGGAAGTGAAACCTTTTTAAGAGAATTCACAAAAGAGACATTCCCCGAATTAGATCTAAATTGCTTTATCCGAAAACCTATTGCAAACGAGGATTTGTTAAAACGAGTGCAAGAAGTATTGGAATTGGAGTAAAGGAGATCTAGTAAAAGATTGAAATGATTGAAATGATCCTTATTATCTTCCTATCCTAATTTTTCTTGTGGTTATCAATTCAGACTCAGACAGACTTAGAGAATTTCTACAAGCAAAAATAGCCAAAAGAAAGAAACAAATTCATCCAGAACACAGTGCAAGATTCAATCATGATATGCGATTACAGATAGATTGTATAGAATGGGTGCTTGAAAAGATAGAGGTAGATAAGGTTCACAATGATAGATTAGACGGTCTTATTCGAAAAATGATAAAAGATCTAGAAATAAGAAAGGACAAAGCTATGAGAAGACCAGATACTGACGACTTATGGACAAAGATTGAAACTCTTCAATGGGTTCTTTATATTATATTTGCCATAAAGAATGAAAGAATGGTTGTAATTTAAAGTCTATTGGGTAGAACGATACTATCCATTACTATTTCCACTCATATCCAGTTGCCTTGAATTTTTGGGAAAATACTGAACCAGAAATCTCAAGTGCCAAAATAATATTATTCATCCAGGACAATTTTTGTGAATTTGTAAATCCTGTCATTATATTCGGCCCTCTAATGTTACCGTTTTTAAGTACCTTACTCTTTTCATGCGCCCACCACAGAAATTGGGAGCCATCTTCGGCTATCATCAGTGAGCCGTGCCAGGTGCCGTCAATTATACCATGAGGATATTTGGTCATTGTACCTGAGCCAAGACTTTGGCCGCTTGGATATCTGCCTTCCCTTTTGATTTCTGATTTGAAACTGACTTCTGTTGTAACTCCCGCACTTGGATGAACTTTTGTTATTCTAAATCCTGTTATCTCGCCACTTTCTTCAAAATGTTTTTCTCCTAAAGCCATGTCGGAGCATCTGACAAACTTATATTAAGAGGTTCGTGGCGATGGTAATGATTGAGTTTGTCAGATCCTTTGGCAAAAGATAAGACGAGCTGCAGAAAATAAACATGAAATAAATAAAACAATCTAACTTTAATAGACTATTCTCCTGTATTTTCCTAGTCACAGCATAAAAGGATCAATGATTCTTAAGTGAGAACTTAGTGAAAATGAGAGGCATTTGTTACTACAGGTTTTCAATATAACAAGCAAGTAATTCCGTAGATTAGAATACTAAGTATTTGCTTGGCGTAAGTTGACAGAAAAGTACAAGAATCTCCTTCTCGAAACTAGGATGTAATCAATCAATGACCTCTGTTAAACCAATCCCTGAGGGTTATCATACGGTTACCCCATACTTACTAGTTCAAGGTGCAGAGAAACTAATCGACTTCATGAAAAATGCGTTTGATGCTAAAGAAACCGAGCGGTATTCAATGCCTGATGGTTCTATAGGCCATGCCGAAGTTAGAATTGGCGATTCTTTTATCATGATAGCTGATGCGCAGGGAGATGAATACAAACCTATGGCGGCTGGTATCCACTTGTATGTTGAAGATTGTGACTTTACCTACAAACGCGCTATAGGAGCTGGGGCAACATCTGTTAGGGAGCCTCAGGATCAGTTTTACGGTGATCGAAGTGCAGGTGTGAATGACCAGTTTGGTAATAAGTGGTGGATTGCTACACACAAAGAAGATTTGTCAAAAGAAGAAATTATCAAGCGAATGGACGAAGCTATGAAACAGCAAGATCAGAACCAACATTAAGTCATTAGCTAATTATCGCTGAAATATTAAAAGATGAAACTCCAATACTTTCTTCGCTGTCCTTATCTTTACCATTATCGGATTTCTTCGCTATCAATCTCCATTAGCTGCATGATTTCTACAGCAATCAGGAATAATCCTATCAGACCTATGAGATTTCGAGGTGATACAAAAATGATTAGTGAGCCTAATAAACTGACCAATTAATATCACTTATCTAGGACTTATTAGATTAGAATATTAACAAAGGATGAATCAACTTGATAAAAATAAGGAGGACAGAGTAAAACTCCTTGGGTATCTTACTCCTATTATTACAGACTATGCAGAAAATAACCGAATAGAGCCCGATGTATGTTATGAGGTTTGCCATGAACTAGAGTTAGTGATGATAGAAAAGTGTAAAGCGAAAGGGATGGACGCCTATGAACTTAAAAAGCTCAAGCAGGCAGCAGAGGCAAACTTCAGGGCATCCAAGGAGTCATTGAAACACAGGTGAAGCCTGATAGACTCTTGCTCCCAGATCATATTAGTTAGAGTAATTACTACTATGTCCTTGTATAGGGCACGTTTAATTCGAGATCCGCTTGTCCATATCTATCTTGGGAAGATAAGTAACAAATACAGGAGCATCCACAATTATCATCTGGAACAACCTCATAAATAAGTCCTTCAAAAAACTTCTCAAGGATATTAAAGACTGCACTTTGGTAATGTGGCACTGAGTATACACATTAATCGTCAATCAGTAGCGGGTTAATTTGGGAAGAAGGCGTTAAGACATGATCACTAGTTGATGAATACAAGGAGATCATAACTATTATAAGATATCCTTTGTACTAAAAAATCATGAAAAGATTAACCTGCCGTGATGTTGGGCTTGACTGTGACTTTGTTATGAATGGTTCCACGGAAGAGGAAGTCCTAAACAAGGCAAATGATCATGCATGGAAAGTTCACGCCATAAAACCAGAAGAAATGACCTCAGAAATGAAAGTAAAGATCAAAGAAAATATCAAGGAGTATTAGCAAAGCATATACTATCACTAAAGATAACGACAGGCTAATTCAACTCACTCATTGGCTAATACTGAGCGGGACAGTATAGTTGACTGACAAAACACTAACTCTCAACCGACCGAAAAAATTCTACCTTCCTTCTCGCTTTCTTTTCTATGGATTGCTATAACGATGTAACTGCCCTTAATATAGATTGCCGGATTTCTGGAAGACGATCTTGTATTACCGATCTGACATCGTTAGTTACCTGTCTCATTTCCGCTTCCGTCACACCTCTCCCCGTTTGTTCGACTTGATCTCGGTAATACCATGTGCACGCCTCTGATATATGTCCGTATTCGTAGCCTAGTAGAAAATCATTTATGTCTTTATACAAAAGTCTTGCCTTTGCAATAGGTGTACTAAATGCATTTGCGTCAAAAGGAATTTCTTCTATAACGAGATCGATTTGTCTTTGTGCTTCTTCCTTGACTAGGTCGTTAATACTCACAATGAAAAACCAAACTTCTCACTTAAATATTTGAATGGTCTTCGAAAACAAGCATGGGATAAAGTAATACGAGACAGCTAAAGCAACACTAAGATAAAGCTCCAAGCATCTTTGTAATATGTAATGTCAACTGACACAGAGTTTGACATTGTGCATTGTGCATTCTGGTCTATCCATTTGGAATATTGTGAGTTCTACTATACTGATAGGCAGCGTAACAATTGTCCTAAACACAGTCCGATGACTCAAGAATAATGGGGATTTTTATTTAACCTCTAGATTTTTCAACACGTCCTCGGTATGCTGCTCATCCTTTACCTCTTCGGCAAGTATTGTTGTTGCTAACCTATAAGTTACGTAGTCATTAACTTCTAATGCTTTTTTTGCAATGTTGTGATAGTTCTCTACCGCTTTACTCTCAAATTCTAATCCCTTGTCTAATGCATCTCTGAGTGTTAGATATTTTGCAGGGTCCAATGGGCCAATATTGCCTTGTGTTTTCCAACTAGCAGGATCACTTGGAGCTTTATCCTCAAGCTCAGATAACCTATCAGAAAGCAACTCCGCATGTGCTAATTCGCCTGTTGCTTGCATCTTGAGAGATGGTGCATACGACACAAGACCTATTCCTTCCATATTTATAGCAATATACCAAAAGTAGTGGAATATCTGCATCTCATCACAATAAGCTTTCTTTAAAAGTTCAATTATCAGAGAGGCATTGTTGCCAAGAATACTTTTCTCTATTCTACCCATACTGTTACTATGATTATCAGTGTATTATAATTCATTAGCCTTTGGGAGAATCTCGTAATTACTCAGGTCAAATAAGGTATCTTATTTATGTCAAGTATCTATAAATATCCAAAATAATACCCAGATACAATACAGAATTGAAATCGATCGTGGTCTTTCTTATGATAGTTGTCTCCTTTTGCATTGCATGCACTCCATTTTTATTATCACAACTTTATGAAGTACACGGCAGTAGTATTCAGTCATCAGCTCGACCAAGTCTAGCTGAGCTTGGGACAAGATTTGAAGCCGTGGGGGCAATATTTAGTCTATCATCTATAGATTGTCTGGGATGCGAATTTAGAGGAATAGTCGAGAATTTAGGCGAATCTCAATACAGTATACGCGGAGAAGTTGTAGTAGATAGAATATCGACAATTATACCGGTTTCGATTCTAGGAACGTTGAATGTAAATGGGTCTTCAATAAATGGAACACTTAGTATTAACGATGAAAAATATACGATAGAAGGGACAAGCACTACATATTCACCAACTTGTAGTTATTGCAAACAGACATTAGATCTAAGAGGCAGGAACATCCAAGGCGATGACGTAATCAGTGCGAATATTCCTCTAAATAGTATCAAATAGCTTGCTCATTAAGGAATAAAAGAATCAAACAAGTGATAAGATCAGTATTGATTTAATGGTGACTGCGGCAGTGAGGATATTATACTAAACGAGTTTCCATCTTGATCTTTCAGTTTGGACATAATACCTCCCCATTCTTGCTTTTCAGGTGCAGTAATATCAACTCCTTTTCCTTTGAGTTCTTCATAGGTTAATTGCATATCTTTTGAATAAAACCATATTCCAGTTTCCGCTCCGATACTCTTCTTGATAGCTTCGATCTCTACTCCGTCAGACATCATCATAGGATTTGGTACCATAAGACTAATAGTTGACTGGGATT
>DASTCR010000143.1:0-3484 GCA_035710925.1 Nitrososphaeraceae archaeon
AGGCTTCAATATGGATTCAAAACTCCATTCTTTCCTATTATACCTATTATAGGAATTTTTTTGAAATTAGGACTTGCCATTTATCTTTTGGTCACGCAGCCTATGAGCTGGCTCATTAGTGTTTTATGGATTTCAATAGGCTTTGCTGTTTATAGAATATACACTTTTAGAAAAGAAATAGAACATTATGCACCAATTGTCACAAGTGAAGGAGATTTAGCAAGAAAGCATTTTAGAATCTTGATTCCCTATACTCCAGAAAATCCAGATAGATTGATAAAATATGCTATTAGAGTTGCAAAGGAAAATAATGGTGAAATTAATATCTTAAGAGTTATCACAGTACCACACCAGACACCACTTTCTGCAGGAACTGCATTTACTGAAAGAGCTTCAAAGGCTTTTGAACCTTTGGAGAATATGATAGACAAAGAAAACATACTAAATCATTATTTTGTAAGGATATCGCATGATGCAAATGAAGCTATACTATCAACTATTGCAGAGCAAAAAATTGATCTCCTAATTACAGACTATGAAACCCTGAGGAGAAACAAGGCATTACAGACCCTTGCTACATGTAATATGCTTGCTATCCTGACAGGTGGTATCAGCGACGAGGAACTTGCATTTGAGTACTCTGTTACAAAAGAAAATGAATATCAGGGGTTAGAAGAAAATGACTTAAGAAATAGGAAGAAAAGCTTGGTTGTTCTGTATGACGGAGGAGACCATTCAGATATGGTATTGAGAACAGCTAGTTGGCTTGAGCATTCTAGAAGATTCAAGACGACTGTATTATCTATAAAGAAAAAGGAAGAAGGAAAACACATAAGTTACAGCAGAATTGACAATCAGGACATAAAGTACAAGAAAGACAAAGATAAAGAAAAACATATGAAGTATTTAGAACAAATCGGTGTAGAATTCAGAGAGGTCTTTGTCACAGATTCCATCCGAAATAATAGCCAAGAATTTTGTCAGTTGATTTTATCTTCAATTAATGCCTCCCAGCCAGACCTGCTAGTGACAGGTAAAAGAATTGGTAAATTCAGTGTATTTGATAATGAACATTTTGTTTCATTATTAGAGAGACTAAATTGCCCTGTTATTGTAGCCAGAAGTTTTGTCATACCTGGTCTAAGTAAAATGAGGTCATCATTAATGAAGGCCATTCATCATAGCTAAGTATGTAGTAGTATAGAATAAGGTTAGTTGATAGAAATCTCTCTATCTACTTTGCTATCAATACTGGGCAATGTGCAGATGTTATTACATCAGATGCTATACTACCAAGCAACGCATTTTTAATTTTGTTCCTGCCTCTAGTTCCAGTGACAATTAAATCAATACCTTTATCTTTAGCATAACTTACTATGGCGTCAGCGATTCTAACAGAAGCAATAATGTCTGTTTTTATTTGCAAATTCTCCCTGATTTTGTAATCGGTATTTTCATGAATTTTTTCTATCATTTTAGCAAAATTGGCTTCTGCTTCTTTTTTCATCTCAATTACATGACTTGGGGGATTTATGCCATGTACTCTAGGATCAGCCCTAATGACATGAAGAATAATTAATTTTGCATTATAATCCTGAGCAATATTTACTGCATAATCTATCGCCCTATAAGTGGAAGCAGTAGATGTCTTTAACTCATCTACGGCTACAAGTATTTTAGAAAATGTTTTACTTTCGGCAATTACTTTATGCATTATTGCTCTGGTTAGAATACTTGAAGGTTTCTTAAAAAGTGATTCTCGGTTTGTTTTTTTCAAAATATGTTGTGTACGAATATTAACTGCTTTCTTTGCTCGGTTCAATCTTCTTTATAATCATACAACGATATTTGATTCTAGGTAAGCTAAGCTTCTAAATAGACTCGTTTCTTGTACAAGGAATTCCAGGATATATAATATTGATATTGTATTATTGCTATTATAAGATGGAAAAGGAGCAAGAAAGAGAAATGGAAAATCCTCCATTATGGGTGTGGGCTATTGTTGTAGGACTGATTATAGCTGGAAAGTATGCCTATAGGTGGAGAACAACAAAGCAATTAGCTAAGGAGATGGAACAAAATGAAAAGGTAATAGATTCAAGGAAATCTATGACAGAGAATGCTACAAAATGTAATACCTCTAGCATTGGTATTGCAATATCACACAAATATAGCCATCACAAATACAGTCCTAGTTCCCATAGGGATTATTTTGAAATAAGGAAGAGGAAAGGTAAAAAGTCTTCCATGCAATGATAATGATCAACTAGCTACTGAAGTACTACTGTATGGGTTGTGGAAAGAGCATAGAGAAATGCATGTCCCTAATTATGCTCCAAAACGAAAGTGTAGGATGAGATTACCATTAATAAAGTATCTATTTCGTAAATTAAGACATTCTAATAAGACAGATCTCCCTTGGGTTTCTCTCAGAGTTGAATATATCAATAGTACATTTTAAATGGTATTATCACTACTAATGTATGATATTCAATGAGTAAATCAGATGGAAGCTATAGTGACACATCTAAAACAATGAGCAACCAGAACAAGCTAGAGAAATATTTTATGAAAATGGATCCTCCCAAAATAATCGATACTACTATCGTAGTAAAACCGCCCATCTAAAGGTGGGTTAGAGGAGGACAAAAAGGATTTGTTATCAAAGGTCAAAGACGTTGAAGAGTCTATTAAACATGGCCTGCATTTAGAAAGCAAGGAAACATAAGAGACAAGAATAGTGGAAGAATTATCATGCAAATCTTTGTTTAACAAAGAAGACTACTATTGTCCATGAGTCAACAATTGTAAAAAGAATGGCTAATAGAACTGAGAAAATCAAAATATCAATTTGCTTGTAGGTTCTTCTGCCATCTAATGGAAAAGTAGGTATTAAGAGTTTTATAAGTCATAGAGAGCAAATGAATGATAAACTTACATGAGGTTCTTTCACGGGTTATGGAAAAACAGTGGTAATACTACCAAAAAGATACAAGCAGATTTCGATGCTATTAATTCACTTTCATCAGCGTATGTAACTTTAGAAACCAAACTTAATTTGACAAGTACAGGTAGGACAGCAGTGTGTATTAAGAGAGCAAGCGCACAAGAATTTAATGAAATGAAGCAAGAAATTGAGAAATTTCTTGAAGCTAGCAAAGCAGATTTCGACCTCTCATTTCGTGCTGTAGTAGACCCTTATGATTACTTGTGGATTGTAATTCTGAGCCAAACAATAGAAGATAATGTAGCAGTTATTACAGCAATTGGCGATACTATAGATCAAAAAGGTTTTTCAGATAGGTTACTTGCTTCAGTTTTTGAGTTTAATAATGGCACTCTCATTGAGTATTTAATATATAACTATAAAATTGACAAGTTTTATCCTTTCGTCCCTATTAATGAACAACAAAAGCAAAGGAATCACTCTGAGGAGCTAAAAATTATGTCAGCACTAATAGATGAGAAGAAGCTGCCATTTGAA
>DASTCR010000144.1:0-2814 GCA_035710925.1 Nitrososphaeraceae archaeon
CCCGGTATTAGTCAGCTCATCGAATTTCCAGTAAATTCTGACTTTTTCGCTCGGCAATCTTGGGATCACCTCTTCGGGTGCAAAATTCATGTCTACCAAATCAGGTCTTACAGCTAACATAGTGGATGTTTCTGCCTCTCCTCCATGACCAAGTCCTTGCCATACTTCAAACAAGCCATTGGTGATCTCTCCAATCGAGATCCACCAAGCTTCCAAACATGCTATTACTACCTCCTTATGTCTATCCTTCGTTTTTCTTGCCGCATTTTCAATTGGTGAGATGTTTCCATCATGACCATTTATTACAAGAATTCTACTTATTCCATTTTTAATGATACTGCTAAAAAGATCTTCTATAACCATTTCCAGAGTATGGGGTTCTAGGCTCATTGTCATTTGAAATTCATTATGATGCAAACTAGCTCCATATGGAATTGGAGGGAGAATAACGATACTTTTTTTCCTGGCTTTTGCTACTGCCCTCTTTGCGAGCTCTTCGGGGAAAATGAAGTCCGATCCAAAAGGCATGTGATTCCCATGGTTTTCGCAGGCACCGAATATGAGCACGGCGATTGTTTTTTTATTTATATTTTCTCTGACCTGAACTGCATTCATTTCCTCAAGTAAGATACGAGATACGTGATCCCCACTGACAATGCTTCTCCCAGCTTTTTTCATAGGATTAGTGAACTGAAATCTACCTTAAGTAATTTTGGACAGCATTGCACGGGATTCAATATTGGCCTGGTAACGCGTGGAGTACATCATGAAGAAATGCCCTGGTGCTTGTCAGTGTGGCCTATACTGCAACCAATTTCCATACCATACTGCTGAGAAATGCAACTAGGCAGCGTCCCTAGTTGATTTGAATCATTTTGTTACTAGAATAAATTCTCTCTTGGGTCTGAATAGATCTATTCGCAGAAGTTCAAATCCTTATATTGTGATCCATGGTCCTTAATAATGCCTTGAATTTTTGTCCACGTGGTCTTGTTCTGACCCTGTATCCGCAACACGGACACCATATTCCCTCCCAATTCAGAAAAATTTCGCATACCTGACAGCGCTTCTGTCCTGAAGCATAGCGTCCAAAAGCACTAGGGGGTTTCTGTGCTCTATGACGCATACATATTCCTTTGCAGACCATAAGTATCATCTTACGGTTAGCATTGTTAGTATTTAAAACTGCATTAATTTGCGAAGAGCGCGCAATAATGTAGCCACCAGGATTAAGCCTACAGTAGAATTATCACTTCTTCTGCCATACATTTATGTTTAAAACCGCAGATCGATATCAACTAAGATTAGCTCGAGGACAATGTCAGCCCACTGATAAATACTACTTCTAGAGAGGATGAGTTGAAGTTGGCTAAGGAAAGCGAGAAAAATAGAGAAGAAAAGCAACACCAATTCCTAAAGGAAATCTGTGGGGCTACGTTGTATGCAGACAAAAAAGTGATCTTCGTTGGTGTGGTTGACAGATTTGGAAAACTACTTGTTGGAGGAACCAGGTATAACACGACCAAGAGGAGAACGGAATCATACTCTAGTTGTATCAAACCTGATTCCTTTTTTACGTGTTTGCTGGCTTCGGGGTTAGAGAAATGGGAGAAGGAATTGAATAAAGTTCCATCCTTTACAAGCAGAGGCCCGAACAACGATAGCGATTTTCATTTTGAAGTCCTAGAGTTGGACTTACTCAAACTGGCGATCACTCCCTTAACAAGAACAGGAGAAATTTATCTTTGTATTTATTTTGAACCTTCAGCATCTTCACATGAAGTAATATCCAAAATATGTAAAGTCATTTAATAAAAGGCAGTTGAATTACAAAAGGATAGAGAATTCATACAGACGGGACTCATTTCGAATAGCACTCACCCATTATTACACTTTAAAGATTGTTTCAATCAGACGCTACTGGATTCATTCCAAACGGTTGAATTGCTCATCAGGCGATCCGCGAGGTTAACCGTCACTTTTCTCATTTACGGTCTTTGTTAGTCTGCACCCGATGTATTACTTGTAACGCAGGTGATCGTATTACTATAATGTACTCATAAGGTAATCAGTCATTAATAAAAGTCCAATATTGTCCCGAAGATTCATTTTTTCAAGGGAAACAGAATCTTCGTGAAATAGGTAGCCCTTACTAAATAATAATAGTTTGATAAATATAGCGCAGTGTCACTTATATGGGTATGACACACCTGATTGTCGAATCATATAAGAACTCGACGGTTAATAGCATACTAGATGATATTGCAAGCAAGTACAAAATCGACACCTCTAAGGAGCATTTAAGTGAAGACGTCCATGTGGAAGAAGTCAGGTTCAAATACAGAACCTATAGTGAATGTATTAGAATCTTATATAAAAGCATAGGTCATATGCAAGAAGCTTAGGCTCTTACTTTCATGAGTTTAACGTGCCCTGTGGTACATTTCTCAGATCCACCTACATGGGCATGTAAGAGCACCTTTGCATTTTCTTCAGATAGTTTCTCAGAAGAGATATAACCGCACTTGTTGCAGGTAACAATGTAGTTCCACTTAACCAATTGTAGGTTGTTCACTAATTGTCAATATAATCCTTGTAGGTGATCCTAGAGTTTCGACCAGTAGAATATCTGAACCACTTAAAAGATCATAGACAATTGTAATTAACTCGACGGCAGAAAAAGGAAAGAAATGAAAGCAATGTCAACCGCGCCTCAATGCTGCAAACAAGACATTAGAACTGTTGAACATCGAACCCCAAATGTAAGCAACCTCCAGGATTATATCGATAGATCAAAGAGAGCAGAAAGAGTGA
>DASTCR010000145.1:0-8979 GCA_035710925.1 Nitrososphaeraceae archaeon
TCCAGAAAATACGCCTGTGCTTGCTGCCGCTGACGGAATAGTTACATATGTTAAGGATGATTCAAATTTTGGGGGCTCTAATATGATGTATTGGAATTGTACTAATTTCATTGTTATAATGCATAGGAATGGAGAATACTCACGATATGATCACTTGGCATATCGTAGTGCAAAAGTAGCAGTTGGTCAGCAGGTTTCGGCTTGTCAAGAAATAGCCAGGGTGGGCATGACGGGCTATACGTTTGTCCCCCATCTTCATTTCCAGGTATTTGTCTTTACAGGGGTCAATGTTTGGACCGATTTTACAACGCTTGAAATTAGCCATTTTGTTGGTTATTAATTTGTACTTTGGATCTTATGGATTATGAACTCGGTTACGAGCCATACATGCTGGATGAATAGACTACTGATCGAGAGGATCAACTTCATCTTAAAGTCCTTATCAACAACAATGACAACAATCGTTATAGACGCTATCTGTTGTATTATCATTACTAATCAATTGATTGTTGAACTAAAGTTCTATTCTGAGTCTCAGTTTGGGCAATATTCGATAGGGGATGTTGTATGATATGATTAGACTATCCTTGAAACGGCATCGAGTAGAATGACATAAGTTATAAGTGGAATTAGCTAATGTAGTGATCCATGAATAAAGAATTTATTGCTTCTAGAATCGAGGCAGCTTCAGATAACAGTCCTTATGTTTACATATCCTTTAGTGATCCAAGTGATTACAAACCAGGTTCGGAAAAGCAACAAAACCCCTTCGGCCCTAATGTAATGGCATTCACATCTCCTGACGACCTGATGCGAAATCTGCCTAAGGCAATGTCTAACATATCCAAGATGATGGGAGGGGGTGGTGTAACTGATTCACCTACTTTCAAGATAAGTATGAAAGAATATGAAGACATGAATATAAAAGTAGGCGATAAGGTAACTATAAATATAAAGAAGTCAGATAATAGTACCGGCATCTAATTGCAATTCTGTAACTAAAAAGATAAGACACCGAATAGGAGAAGGCGGTTGTCTATTTATCCAAACTTTAAAACTTCGGTCGCACTTGCATACCTTGTATTTCTAATCAGAGACGTTCATGTTGACAATCACTTGCCCTATAGCACAAGGAGAGCGAAACTACTAAAGTCATTTAATCTTACCAGAATAAGTTATCTTCTTCGGATTCTCCGATAAGTATTCGTCTGCCTAGAAGTAGATGTCATTATTCATAACAAATGATTATAGAAGAATAATTTTGGTAAAGCCAACTTTTATGAAAGGACACTCAGAATATATAGCGATTCATTGATTGTATTGCTGCTAATTCTAAGCGAAGTTAGCCCAGCCTGGTCAAGGTACGAGCTTCCCAAGCTCGGGATCGCGGGTTCAAATCCCGCACTTCGCATTTCTTCTGTTCGTGTATAGAATGGTTTATCTACAAAATATAGACAAAGAAAGATCACCAGCGATTGTGGCCTGCCTACTCCAGGCAGTTCGGTAACGACCATGTTCAAGATACTCGTCAAATACTCGTCAAATAGACGTCAACTAATGATCAAACTACAGACAAGCGAACATTAGGCATGATACAATTGAGAGAAAATTATCGATATGCTGTCTTCAACTAGTTATGAAGGAAAAGAAGGTATAACTCTCTGAGGCATAGATAGGTCACAAAGGGGGAATTAGCACAAGGAACATAATACAATAGAAAATGACAAAATTTGCTGGATACGAGAGAAATGTCAAGTCGGCAAGTAAATTTATATCCTTTGCATTAGGGCTACTTAAGATTGACAGAAGAAGTATGTACTGTGTGTTATCGGTTCTTAGAGTCTATATATGATAAAAAAAGAATGAAAAGTGTGAAAGAAATAAGCAAAGAGCCCAGAAGTCAGTGTAAGAGCATTTATCACAAGAAATTGACGGACAGCTATAAGTCCTGACTATAATTGTGTTATTATTTATATTTGGTATGAAAGGGTTTTGACAATTATTCTTGTTAAGATACATTAACCACATTCACATCACAAATTTGACCCTTTTGCTTTTAAAATAATATAGATATCTGTATCCAGTAGATTAGACTTTGAAAATAGATTCAGGTAAATTAAGATACAAAGTCAACTATAGTCCGATCAATTTTATCAATGACACTCGAATGTACAAAACTGGTTCAGAATTGTACAACAGGTACGAGCAAGCAAGAGCAAATCAATGGAAATGTGAGAAGTGTGATAATAGGTTTGCAACATTTAAAAAGCTAAGACAACACAAGTCCCAGGATCACTCGTATTAGCATTAACATCGATGTGGCCGGATTGAACTAAGATCAAATATCTTGCCTTCTCTTCACAAGCAGAGGTGAGATTCATCTACGCCAAGTTTAAGCAATTATGCAAACGAATTTATGTCTTCAGAAATTCATCATATATGCTTTTGCTGCTCAGCTTAATTCATTTCGAATTCTTATTTTCTATAATTTTTAAGTGTCTTAACCAGCCAATCTATCTCATCCTTTGTTTTAGCAAGGTGACCAATTTTTATACAATCTCTTATATCTTTTGACTTCATTTTGTTCCATACTGAATCTGCTATTGAAGTCGCAATTTCTTCGGCTATACCTTCAAAATTTAGCATATGTATTGTAATTTCGCGAAAATCTGCATATTTGTATTGTTTGAAATGAAGTACAACAAATCTTGAAAGCAAAGGAGTAAGCATTCGATCTGTACCATTACTAGTTGCAAATACCCATGTCTTTAGCTGAGTTTTCCGTGTTTTCTGAAATTTGGTTTCTGTAATCATTCCAGATTCCATAAGACTAAGGAGTGCAGTTTGATCTTTCATTGGCATATGTTCGATCTCGTCTACAATTAGATACCTCGGACGGCTAGTAAACAGATAATCAATCATTCCTGACCTGGTACTATGACTCCCTAGGGTAAAGTAAGAACGTTGTAGCTTCATACACTCTAGCATGAAAAGAGTCTTGGCGGAAGCAGGGGGGCCTACTAGAAGTATATGAACTGGATTCTCTGATGTTAAAGACAAGCCAAATAATTTTTTGACGTCATTATAACCTACAATGTTACTAAACAATTGGGTTGATGAGGAATATTTGAGTAAATTGTCTGCATTCTTATGTTTGGTATTTGGCGATACCCCTTGCGCTTCTTCCCTGTCAGGACTGGATCCGCCGATTTTGTTCACATTTGAAGCGAGATTGTCCTCTTGCTTAAATGTCATGGTTATAATGGATGGGTGGGATATTATAGATGTTACACCAAAGATAATGTCCACCTAGTTCACAACTATTAAGCGTAAATCTGGTTTTTATTTTAGTCCAGTATCAGTGAAATGATTCTGATAGGAAGTCGTTAGCTAGACATATTATGTTTTTACGAGATTGGAAGATTGGTAGCCTGTCTCCAGATTGCAGAAATTAGAATCGGCCCCACTTTGTCGTCTGCTAAACAGGCTTGAAGTCTACGATGTTTTTGATATCCAATAAATCTAATTCTCTGGCCATCAACCTGGCTTCGTTAGTCTCATTGTCTTGATTTATGCATTTGTCATAGAACTGGCAATAGGGACATTTGCTTCTCTTTGCATCGTCTATCAATCGCGGCAGAAGGGAAACATTGTCTTCCTTCAGAGCCCTTAAAAAGAGATTCTTTCTTCTCACCATTTCATTTTTCAAAACCTCTCTAGTTATATCATCTTTGGGCAAAAAGATATCCCAGCTTTCGATGCCTACATCCTTAGCATCGAACGGCCTAAAGAAATAGTCCCCTTTTGAATCACTCTTAATCCATTTGAGTTCCTTAATATTGTATCTAATGGAAATAATTCCTTTCTCTATGTTTGTCATGACTAGATAATATAATAATTGTCTTAAATAGGACCTAAAGGTGTCATCGTAAAATCCTAAACGTTTCCCACTTACCGTATCTTTCAATTCTATAATTGTGTCGCCATTGCCAGTCATAATATCTGGGTGAGCGACAATTCCATCCATCTCAATGTCAGCCTGTGCTACTCCCATATTTGCCAGTTGAGTAATCACAAACTCGCTAGATTCACCTCTTACAAAATGGTGCACCATTTCATTAGAAAGTAACTCCTTGTCTGGAAATTTTCTGGAGTAATATTGTTTTCTAATACAAGTAGTTGGTAGAATATCCGATACATGCACAGTATTGTCAATTCTTTTTTTTTCCTCAGATCTTGCTTTCAGATTTCTCTGAAGTATGTCGGTAAATTCTTGACTCCTCGTTATTCTGATAACCATTATCTACTCGTCTCCTCCTCCGCTAGGCGATATGGTAAGCTGCTCTAGCATATTGATAATATATAATGTGATACAACTTCCCCTTTTTTATTCTTATAATTCGGTCTTTTCAAGTTGGGCCAATGCCCCAGAGACCATACTCGAGTTTTTCTACTACGTAATGAAGACACCTACGATCATCAGCTTTAGAAGCCGTACCTTTTTTGAGTACCAAAACCGGCCAATATTAAAAGAAGTTGCTAGCTGAATTTATCAATATATTATACACTATGACCTTTTCCCTCCTAATCTAAAAAATTCAAAACCTTTGATCGGTCTTGGTGATGTATCAAATAATTGAGACCGGGAATTCTTAGCGAGCATAGCCAATAACTTCTTCCCTGCTTGCATCTTTCGTCTTTTGAGCCCCATCTCTTTTACTGTATCTTTAGAATATTTTCCTACTTCTGGTCCAAATTCCATTCCAAAGAGTATTATTTGCTGGGCGCCAAACTCTTCTGCCAAAAATACACATCTATCTCCGTCAGTAAATCCCCCAAAGTTATAGACTCTTTCTGCAGGCATTACCTGTGTGGTGCCAATAATACGATGGAGTTTAGGAACTACTTGCTTGAGCTTATCAATATTATCCCCATGAGCGTGTACAACCATTAGTGCTCCCATCTTTTCAGCTTTCTTCAAAAAAGACAAGTTCCCGTCTAGATCGGTAACTACAATATCTGGTTTTATTTTGTTTTCAATAAGTGCTTGCACTGATCCATTTGCAACAACCTTTACGTACTTTCGAAATCCCCTCCGCTTGAGTGATTCGATATTTCTTTCTAAACTTGGGCCTGCACCTATTACTAGGACTCGTTTTCCTGCTATCTTTCTTTTGAGCACTTGCGTATCAAGAGCCTTCCTTTTTATCAGAGCAGAAAGTAACCCTGCTGCTTCTTGATCCTTTTCAGTACTATACCCAAACTGTTGTCTAATGTCCTGATAGTAAGGAAACCACTCTATGAATTTCACGTCTTGTGATGCAAAGAAGTTATTAATAGACTGTGTGTTGAATATGCAACACTTGGCTAGAAAAACCATATATGGGAAGTGCCCGAAATGCAGAACGAAGAGCCAGCTTGAGGTAGTGTCCGGAAATCCGGGCAGAGAGAAATTCAAATGCAACCAATGTTACCACAAGTTCGGTATGGACGAGCTTTAATGCCATTAATTCTGCATGAATAGAATGTAATAAGTTTTATCCGCAAAAAATATGTTTAAGGGTTAATATTCAGGATGTTATCTTCATAAGCTTAGTCAAAAGCTCAATTACTTTTTAATAAATAGGGTTTTCACATTAGGGTGGGTATTGATATGAAGGGGAATAGCTTATTTTATTGAGTGATAGGAGAAGTACCTTGCTTTCGACGGAACTTACACGACAGAATTTACAGGATCCTCATTAGTTGTATCAGGTAGTATCCTAATAGGATTTCGCCTTTCGTATTCTGCAATATAGCGATCAAGTTGTAGTGTAATGCCTATTTCATCTAGACCATTAAGCAATATCTTCTTCCTGGATCGTTCAACTTCAAAGCTGACGACTCTAGGATTTTTCGAATTCATAATCGTGATCTTTTGCTCTGGTAAATTAATTTCTAACTCAATGTCGTCAACATTCTGAAACAAATAGTTAAGCTCTTGATGGGCAAGTCTAACTGGTAAAATTCCATTTTTGAAGCAGTTACTGTAAAAAATATCAGCAAATGTGGGAGCAATAATTGCCTTAAAACCGTAGTCGCGAAGGGCCCAAGCCGCATGTTCGCGAGAACTCCCACTTCCAAAATTATCGCGAGCAAGCAATATCTGTCGTCTGTTATACTTTGGACGGTTTAACACAAAGTCTTCTCTCAGCTTACCGTCACTATTAAATCTCCAATCATAAAAAAGGTACTTCCCATAGCCGGTTTTGTGAATGAGTTTTAGAAATTGCTTTGGAATTATTTGATCAGTATCTACATTAACCATATCTAAGGGAACTGCCTTACTTTTTATAATTCGGATAGGATCCATCTTATTTTTTACTTATTTGTTTTACAGCCACTCTCTTACATCTACAAAATGGCCTTCAATTGCCGCAGCTGCTGCCATAATAGGACTTACCAGGTGTGTTCTACCTCCTGTTCCTTGCCTACCTTCGAAATTGCGATTTGAAGTACTTGCACACCGTTCGCCTCGGGCTAAGACATCCGGATTCATGCCAAGACACATACTGCAGCCTGATTCCCTCCATTCGAAACCTGCGTCTTTGAAAACCATATCTAGACCTAGTCTTTCCGCATCCATCTTTACCTGCTGAGAGCCGGGTACTATCATGGCCCGAACTTTTGGCGATACTTTCCTACCCTTTACAACAATGGCTGCTTCCAACAGATCTTCAAGCCTAGAATTCGTGCACGAACCAATGAAGACACGATCAATAGGAATGTCCGTGATATGAATACCAGGGCTAAGATCCATATATTGTAAAGCGCGAGTAGCTGCTCTCATCTCACTCTCATTACCCTTGGAATACTCTTCGGGATCCGGAACGGTCTCAGTTACATCTGCTGCCATTGATGGATTAGTTCCCCACGTAACTTGAGGTGCAATCGTACTGACCTCAATTGTGACTGATTTATCAAACTGAGGATTCTTATCTCTTTTCGAGTTCTGCCTCCAAAATTCAACCATTTTCTCAAACTCCTTCTCTTTGGGCACATACCTTCGTCCTTTTAAATAATCAAAGGTTCTTTGATCAGGCGTAATTAATCCTGCCCTAGCGCCCGCTTCTATTGACATATTACACATCGTCATTCTCTGCTCCATAGAAAGCTCAGATACAACGTTACCACGGTATTCGATAACGGTACCCGTCGCTCCTGCTGTTCCTATTTTACGAATAATCGAAAGTATAATGTCTTTGGCGGTGATCGCATGAGGGTTTTCCCTAATGCCTGTAATATCTATTGCGAATGTCTTTGGCTTTTCGATCCATAAACATTGCGTAGCAAGTACATGTTCTACTTCACTTGTACCAATACCAAAGGCAAATGCACCAAAAGCACCGTGAGTTGACGTATGACTGTCGCCACAAACAATAGTTGTGCCTGGAAGTGTAATACCCAATTGAGGTCCAATAATGTGAACTATGCCTTGGTCAGGACTAGCAAGATCAAAAAGAGTGATACCGAATTCCCGACAATTCTGGACCAGCGTTTCAATTTGAATAGAGGAGATTTCATCGATAATTGGAAGAGACCTATTATCAGTAGGAACATTATGATCCATTGTAGCAAAAGTTAAATCAGGCCTTCTCACATTCCGACCGCTCGATCTCAGACCTTCAAACGCCTGCGGTGAGGTTACTTCGTGAATTAGATGACGATCGATATAAATCAATGATGGACTTGTATCTTGGTTGCCCTGTCGCCCATTTCGTTCTGTATAAACTGTGTGACTGTCCCAAATAGTTTCAAACGTCGTCATCAGTATCCTCTACATACTTTCATAGCTAAAGATAATATAATCATATATTATGGGATTTGCACTCGGCGGGCAAGTAATTGATAATACTTAAATTGGTAAGAAATAAAGATACTCGTGCATATGTATTCTCGCCAACAGGACAGAGATAGGCATTTTGAAAATATCGCAGATCAAATAAAGAAAGGCACTACAACTTGTGCTCTAACGTGCAATGATGGCGTAGTACTTGCCGCAGACACCAGAGCCAGCGCCGGTTTCTTTATTGCAGATAGACATGTAATGAAAATTCAGAAGGTTGATCGACATATGGGCATGACAATTGCTGGCGGCGTGGCAGATGCACAAAATCTTGTAGACATAATGCGGTATAACGCAAATATCTATCGCCTTACAAATAGGGAGCTTATGCCCATAAAATCTGCCGCAAGACTGTGCTCTAACGTATTGTTTAACCAGCGATATTTTCCATACTACGTGCAAATTATACTTGCAGGGTATGATAACAAGGTGGGAGGACAGATATACAACATAGATCTATTTGGATCAATGACTAGCGAAAAGTTCATTTCTACGGGGAGTGGTTCCCCAGTAGCATACGGTTATCTTGAATCTGAATTTAAGGATAATCTCAGCGTAAATGAATCTTACAAAATTGCCATACAAGCAGTTGCAGCTGCCATTAGAAGGAACGCCGGTACGGGAGACAGTATCAATGCAGTCATTATAGATAAAGACGGGTACCACGAAATTTCTAAAGAGAAAAAGGAAGCTGTCGGTGCGGTTTATTGATGGCGATTTAATCCGAGCTCTTACAATTTCAGATGTGGTAACCCACCGCGGAACTGAATTATCAAGCTATAAGACCTTTTATTAAGTTCTAATAGATTCATCAATATATCGTGTGTCTTTTCTACTCATGTCGAAGGAAAATGATGTGGTATGAACAAAGTTTTACTAGCCACGGGCTGAGCAGTGCAAATTCAGATGCTGACCTGATCTATTGATGGAAGATGATGGCAACTATAACCTATCTACTCATTGAATACATCTTATACTTGGGTTACCTTATATACTGTGTGTAGAAAATGTTACCACTTAGTTATTCAATTGTAACTATGCAATAATTTAACATTATACATCAATTATGGGCTAAAGTATAATGACGAGTTTTA
>DASTCR010000146.1:0-3001 GCA_035710925.1 Nitrososphaeraceae archaeon
AGTGCATACAACCTCGTTTTTCTCAGACATAACTGGATTAGTACTTTCGGCTATTAACTTCCAGTAATTTGCCTTCAATACTGCTTTGATTTCACATTCAGAAATATTTTCTGTTCCGTCATTAACCTTCTCTGCCATAAGATTACCATCGAAGTTTGCATGTCCTAAACCAAGAGCATGCCCTATTTCATGTTCGACTATCCTTTGTACTATATCTTCATCAAATTGGTATTCAGAAGTACCCCTGTATACGATAATTTGTACCTTATCTATAAAGCCATTATTATCCAATGAATTAATACTCTGGCCCACTGCCCGTTTCTCACTTCCATTTTCTTTATATTCTTCCTGGAATTCAATTAATACCTCTCCGTTTTTCTTGCTGAAAGTTTCTTCGAGTTTTAGAGTGTCTATATTTCTATCCCATTCTTGTATAGCATTACGGACTTTAACCTGCTGTTGCTTGGTTGAGCTCTCAGCATCTATATAGTATGTCAATATCCCGTCCTGCATATTGTGACCCCATACACAACATATTTGGATAGTATTTTGTTCTTCGAAGTCTTCATCAGTGTTGTCATCATCATTCTCTTCTGCTGCGATTACAAAAGGATATGGTATAGCAATTGCTATTAAAAATAGAAGGAACGAATAGAATAATACATGACAATACGAAATTGACTTATTGGACAATCGGTATAGAATATACACAGAAATACTTTTTTATAGAGTCCTTGCTAAAAGTATCTCAGAAAAGTACATACTTTTTTTATAAACTTTGCAAGATAGATAACCGGGGTGGATTGTGATTTTAGGGTAAGTATTTTGATAAGGAAATTAACAATTACACGTAAAAACTCTCACTCTCAAGAGAAAAAATAATGCAGTGTTTAATTTAATTCCATCAAATTGAACATTTACTTTGAATGTACCCTTCTGGACGTAGACATCTTGAGTATTTACTACTATTGATGACAAGAAAAAGTGCACAATATTTGTAGAAATGATGTTTGTTCTATTTGTTTATTGTAGACTGGGCTTGAGATGCAAGAACAAAAATAAGAGTCTGAAAATTTTACCAATTGCTGAACTGTTCTGGATATTCTTTAAACTGAACAAACCAAGGGAAGACATTTTAAACCCCTATTAAAAGCTACTTTGCAATAAAGTAAAGTTGGATCTAACAAATTCAAATAAGTAAGCTTCAGAATCTTTTATGTTCTATAATCTTTGAACGATGCCAAGGCTTTACTCTTACTTTCTGTTTACAATCAGGACATCTTAAAACCTCTTTTGAGAACTTTAAGTTACACGTAGCACAAAAGTTAAAAATTCTATAATCAAGTCTAGAAGGTATAGGCTTAGTTTTTTGTAGAAGGGTTACTGTTGCAGAATTACTGCCTGTATTTACTGTCTGTATTTCAGAATTCGTGTTAATCATTTTTAATGCATTTCCCTCCTTCCTTCTATTGTTAGTAAGTAATAAAAGAAATAATGGAGAAGTATTTTCATACCCCTTTCTTATTCTACTTTGATTTCTTTTCCTTTAGACTTTGTTTGCTCTTTTTTCTTAAAGGTTATTTCAAGAATGCCATTGTTATAAGTAGATTTAACTGTCTCAGTATCTGCTTCAGGTGGTAGCTCAATCACGGACCTATATTTTCTCTCCGATTTATTAGTAGTTGATACTTCAACCGAACTATCATAAGCACTTATTTTAATATCCTTCTTATCGATGCCAGGCATTTCAACTACTACTTTGACATCTTTATCTGTTGTTGTTATATCTGACAAAGGTTCTATCTCGCCTGCAGTTAATGGCTTACCAATACTAGCAGCACCAGCAGTACCCGCTGATATTCCTCTTTGTCCAAATAGTGACTTTGCATTGCCAAATTCTCTTACTTTAGGTCTACCGTCAGGCCCCACAGTCATTGAATAGCCATATACAAGCGGTCCTACTTCGCGTACCTTTGCTCCTTCAGAAGTTTGATATTCTCTTATCAGCTCTTTTGGTATTTTTGTTTCATCAATATCCCTAAACTGTTCTTGAAACATTCTTTCCATCCCTCGTCTCATTTGTTCAAACTGTCTAGGCATGTCATTAAACCAGTCCCTTGAAAAGGGATCCGTATCTCTAAAGAGTCTATTTCTTAGCCAATCATATGGTTCAATTCCCCAATCACTCATATTATTCACCTTATGTAATATCTATTACACTTTGTAATATATAATTGTTACCCACAAACAGTGAGTAACACATAAGCCCTTATTTGTTCCTCATTGCTGTAAATACTGATTTATTCTTATTCCCACTCCCATAGAGCTTATTATTCATTTTATTGAGAGTATTTCTTATATAAGATGGCTTTTCGTTCAATTTATTTGCTAACTCAGAAATGGATTTTGGAGCCTCATCCATAATGGTATGCAATATCTTGCGTTCAAACTCTTCTTCAAAATTATTCCTAGCTATCTTATGAAGACGATGAACTATTAACTGCTTTAGTGCCCGCAAGTCATTTAATCGTGAATCTAAATTAGTGATCTCCTTTTCTATATTTACCAAATTAGCCTGGAGTCTTTGTAGAGACTCTCCATCATCACCCTGTGAAAGTAAATCATATTCCATATAGAATTTATCCGATTCCTTATGTCGATATTGTTCAATTTTGTGGTTTTCTATCGAGAAAGAATCTTGAGAAATAGAAACAGTTAGACTAAAAGAAGAGTTAAGCCTATAATACTTTCTATCAGGAGCTCCTAAATTACTTTTTTCAGCATATGATTTAATCAGACCTATGTCCTCTAAAGCATTTACATGACGGAGTATAGCTTGTTGTCCTATGCCTATCTCTTTAGCGAGTTGATTGAAATACATTGGCTCTTGTGCGAGGGTTGCAAGAATTTTTCTTCTTGTATTATTGCCTATGATATCTAGGATTAAACCAAAATCGCCTACTGATGTTAGGGATCCAGTACTATGGCTAGCCATGTCAAT
>DASTCR010000147.1:0-3214 GCA_035710925.1 Nitrososphaeraceae archaeon
TAGAACTCTATCAATCTTTGTATGATCTAATAAAGATTCTACATACCCGCTGTTCTTAGTCAACCGTTCTAAAAAGGTGGAGAAAATTTCAGCTACTCCCATCGATATCCTGTATTTATTCCAGTACTCCTTATTTGGATCGACGGAGCTAGCATGTATAGCATGCCCAGTCTCGTGGAAACAAGCTTGAAAGTCGAAAATAGGGCTTTCTCTCTTATAGAGAACACGTATATCATCAGGAATGCGCACAAAGAAGCATATTGGTGATGGATATTTGTTTTTTCTATCTTCAGTGTCAAAAACAATTTTGCCTAGATCAAAATCCATATTTGCTAGTGTTCTTTTTACCTCACCGACTGGATCGATACCTGAGAATTTGTTATCAACATCAGAGTAAACCTTATTTCGAAAAAAGTAAAAATCATCATAATATTCCGCTTGTCTGTTCAGGATGGTTTTGCTAACATCATCAAGTGCTTCTCTAAAGGGCTTTTTTGCTCTCTGGCCCATGGATTTTACAAATTCAGCCAATTGCTCGTATGACACGTTTTCGTGTTCCAAGTAAGAGGAGATTGGGTCTAGTCCTCGGCTTTGACCCAGATCTTTGTAAACGCTCTTTATTAATGAGAATCTTTTTTCGATAATTGGCGCTATATGATGGGTTTTCGAAATGAATTCGTCGTAAACATCTTTTCTCTTTTTATGATCCATTTCCGAACTATTGAATTGTCGCCAGCTACTCCAGTTGACCGGAGAACCTTTGATTGTGTGTCTTGATGATGAAACCTTGGTATTTCTGACATTGTGTAACTCCAGCTCAAGCTTTTTTGCTTTTGAATAGGCAATATCTTCTATCGAACCAAGCAGAAGCTCTCTAGGCTCAGAAAAAAAATCGATAAATATTTGGGAACTGTTTATCTTGACCTCAGCCAAATGTTCTATTAGTTTTTCATTATAATTTAGACCTGCATGTTGCTTGTATTGCTCATCAGTTTCTGATATGTAAATTAGCTCATCTAGCTCGCACCAGTGTTTAAGGTTCAAGTCTTTTATGACAAGACGTCTAAACCAGGTTCTCTTATTAATTCATCGTTATGAAACTGTAGCTCGTTTTTGATGTAGCAGCTGCGTTTGATGTAGCAGGGAGAGAATAATGACAAGCATGCCCGTCGTGCTCCGATAAGATATAGATTGTGCGCAAAGGTGCGATAGAGTTAATTGAGGATATTTGAGGATATTCTATTTCTATGCTAATGACGCTGGATTCTAGGGCAAAGCTCAACAACGGAGTCGAAATTCCGTACCTTGGCTTAGGAGTTTACCAGACGCCTCCGGGGGAGGCAACCATGCGTGCAGTAAGCTTTGCATTGAAGATAGGCTATAGACATATTGATACAGCTGAGTTGTACGGGAACGAGGCAGACGTGGGTAGAGCGTTGCTTGCCAGCGGGATTGAAAGAGAAGAGATATTTATTACTACGAAGGTCTGGAACAGCAACCAAGGATATAATTCCACAAAACGAGCTTGCCAAGCAAGCCTAAGTCGTTTGGGTTTGTCTTACGTGGACCTGTATCTAATCCACTGGCCAGTCCAAGGTATTGGAAGCGACACATGGAGGGCAATGGCTGAGTTACTAAAAGAAGGTAGGGTCCGGGCAATAGGCGTGAGCAACTACTCAATAGAAGACTTGAAAGATATTCTCGAAACCTCAGATATTGTGCCCGCAGTCAATCAGGTAGAATTTCACCCTTTCTTTTATCAGAAAGATTTACTGCAGTTTTGCAACAAGAACAAAATCCATCTCGAGTCTTATAGTCCACTTACTAGAGGGAAGAGGCTCAACCATCCAAATATATTAAGGATAGGGAATAAAACCGGTAGGACTTCAGCGCAGGTTCTAATACGCTGGGCGCTGCAACATGGCTTAATTGTAATCCCAAAGTCAGTGCACGAAGCTCGAATAAAGGAGAATAGTAAAGTGTATGATTTCGATCTCGATACAGAGGATATGAATGTTCTCGATTCGATGAACGAAAATTTCCAAACAGTTTTCTTGGACTAGCACACGAGAAACAAAAAAGTGTAACAAACAGTAAAACTCTACAAGCCGCATCCTACATGTAATCTGTTAGCGCAAGTTGATTTTTGTTATTGTACGATCTTGTATCATTTCCAACCCAATTTGTAGCAACTAAGTTAGGAAAATCAAAAGACATGCCTCTGGCGCTAACTTTACGACTTAGTTTCTCTAACAATGTTTTTGAATAGGAGTTATCAGCTTCTAAGTTATACTTTGATTCTAGAGGTTCTTTAAAATGAAATATTCGTTCATATTCTTTGATACCATTTGGCACCTCTAGAACTGTTAGAACATTTTTGATTCTTTGCCATATGTCTGCCCTTAGCCTCAGGGTAGCACCGAAAACATGACCAACTCCCGTGCTTCGACAATTGTCAACTATAGAGTCAAGATTTTCAGGCGAATCAGTGAGTAGCGGAATAATAGGATCTATGTTTACTCCACATCTTATGCCGGCGTCGCTGAACTTTCTTATTACTGAGAACATTGTATATGTGGGAGGGGTTCCAGGCTCGATGATGCGTCGTAATGTTTCGTTTGTAGTTGTGATAGACCATATTACAAAGCAATTGTCTTTGTACCGCTGATGGAGCAGCAGATCCCTGGAGATCAAGATTGATTTGGTAAAAACGTAATAGGGAATGCAGTACTTTTGTAGTACTTCAACACATTTTCTTGTTAGTTCAAACCTAAGCTCGGCTGGCTGATAAGGGTCTGTCGCAGACGATACCATTACCGGTTCGATAGGTCCGCTTTTCAATGATTTTATTTGATCCTCAAGTATTTGAGGAGCATTACTTTTGGAATAGATTTTATCATAAAAATCAGGTGACCATTCATATGTAGCATAGCAATAGCCGCACCTGTGCTGACAACCTTGATAGGGGTTAATAGTCAGTCCTCGATATTTCTTTACTATAAATGGATGAAGCAGAGATTTGCTCTCCTTCATTAGCAATTCGGGAGCATTTTTTGTATACCATAATTTCATAAGATACAGCGCAAATACTCATGTAATAAGGCTGGAAGCCCCACAGAGGGAGGGAGAATCGGTACCTTTCGTGGAAATCCAAATTAACACGTCGAGTGTTATGTTAGTCACATAGATTTTATCTTTTATAACAAATTAGAAT
>DASTCR010000148.1:0-6758 GCA_035710925.1 Nitrososphaeraceae archaeon
AGCATTATCTTGTCCTATTGTCAGCGAATTATTGAGTATAAATGCGAGTTATAATGCTCTTATAAAGACCAGAGCAAGCAGAGCTTGTACAATCTGAATTTAACGTCACAGAAACCGCTATCTTAAGAGAGAAGAATTAAAGACTTAAAAGAGCTTTTAGTGTAAAATTGCCTAATGAGAAACCCATTTGACAGATCTGGGTATCCTTATGGGAATAGAAAAAGAATAACACCGGAAGGTGAGCCACTAGAGGGCACCGGGAGATCAAGGTCTCTTGTCAGAATCGTAGTTCCGGTTATTGTAGGCATTATTGTAATATCAGTGATAGCAGTTTCAAGTGTTAGAGTAGTCGATGCGGGTAATAGAGGAATATTGGTTCAGTTTGGAAATGTTGACACAGATGTGTCATTAGACGAAGGACTACATTTTGTTGTGCCTTTTCGTGACAATGTGGTTCAAATGGAAGTGAGAACACAAAAGATTGTAGAAAGTGCAACTTCTGCATCAAAGGACTTGCAAGATGTTAGTACCCAAGTTGCTTTAAACTATCACGTAAATCCTGATAGAGCCCAAGTCCTTTATCAACAACTGGGCCCTGATTATGCTAACAGAGTCATAGTGCCTGCTATACAAGAGTCTGTAAAGCAAGTGACTGCTCGGTTCAATGCCGAAGAGCTAATTACAAACAGAGAGACAGTGAAAAATCAGATTGAAGAACAGATTAAAGCGAGGCTAGCTCCGTACAACGTGGTAGTTGATGCATTGTCGATAACTGAGTTTGCGTTTTCACAGCAGTTCACTACCGCAGTGGAATCAAAAGTAGAAGCACAACAAAGAGCATTACAAGCTCAAAATGAGTTAAGGAGAATACAAATAGAAGCACAACAAAACGAAGCTAAAGCAATTGGAGAACAGAAGGCCAATATTGCTAGAGCAGAAGGAATCAAACAGTCTAATGTATTGCAAGCAGAAGGAGAAGCACAAGCAATAACAATAATAGACCAACAGTTAAGGAATAATCCAACTTATTTGGAATGGCTTAAAGCTACTAAATGGGATGGGGTATTGCCTTTGGTTACAGGGGGAGGATCTGATGGACAAGGGAACACTCCGTTTATAGATATTCCGACCGCCGGGAATAATGTTGGGCAACAAGGACAGTCTGTAGCGAGAAATACCACAGCAAACGCTACAGCTCTTCCATAGTTGCCATCTCGCCTGTTCTTTCTCCTTACCAGTTCTGTAAGCTACTAAATGGTACATTACTGACAGGGAGATCTGGAGAACAGGCGGAAACGCCGTTCATAGATATTCCAACTCCTGGAGCCGGCGAAGTGCGAGAAGAGCAGCCACAGGCGGGGGAATACGGTGACAATTATAATGATTCGTCTAAGTGATAATAATTGAGGAAACTTGAACGATTTTGGCTTGCCTCCTCCTTATCCATGTATCTATTGTGAGAATATACTAATGAAATTATACCTGGCTTGTCAATTGTTAGGACTTTTGTCCATCATACTCATGGGATAAACTATACAGAAAATAAAAAAGGTTTGTATCTAAACTGAATCTATTATATTATCCACAGACAGATAAAAAACAGTTTGAGTTTAAGCAGGACGCTGAAGCCGCCTTATGCCCTT
Organism: Nitrososphaeraceae archaeon; assembly: GCA_035710925.1. Lineage (GTDB taxonomy): Archaea > Thermoproteota > Nitrososphaeria > Nitrososphaerales > Nitrososphaeraceae > TH5893. Next base: position 1,644 of record DASTCR010000148.1, read on the forward strand.
GTGGTCTGCGAAAAAGCTTCTGCTGCTGTAAGAATCGCGCAAGCTTTGGGAACCTCAAGTTTAGAAAAAATAACAGGGTTAAAGGCAGATGTAGAAAAAAAGAACTTGTTTCCACCTCCTGTTTTTTCTGCAACTACCAAAGAAGGCCTTCGCTTCGTTATATGCTCTTCGATTGGTCATTTGTATGGATTAGTGGATGTCAAGGGGAACAGAAGTCTATACCCCGTATTCGATATCAAATGGATGCCGATTATTAAAAGTGGTATTGAGAAAGGCAAAAAGACATCTACACTTTCTGAACTGGTTATAAATGTAGTATCAAAGCTTTCGCAAGATGCCACGAGCTTTATTCATGCCTGTGATTATGATCAGGAAGGTGAAGTAATTGGATACAATATTCTAGAATATGCGTGTAACCACAAATATGAAAAGTCGATGAGGGCTAAATTTTCAACTCTCACCGACGAAGAAATAAGAAATTCTTTTAACTGCTTGTTGCAGCCCAGCAGAAGGTTGGCTGAGGCCGGAAGGTCTCGACACATGATAGACTTTATTTATGGCATTAATCTCTCACGAGGCCTCACACAGTCTTTTAAAATGAGTAATGACGGAAAAAGGTATTACAACTTATCGTTAGGAAGAGTACAGGGTCCAACTCTTGCTTTTGTGGTAGACAAAGAGATATCCATTAGAAAGCACAGTCCGGCGCCTTACTGGACTATATCCGCGCAGTTTGAGAAAAGCGGGTATGTGATCTACGCCAAGTACCACTTGCAAAGAATAGACACAATATCCAAAGCCACATCAATAGTTGATAACTGTACAAATCAGGACGGTAGAATTACCGACGTTAAGCACAATAAGGTCACACTCAAAGCCCCTAGTCCTTTTAACTTGGGCGATTTGCAAAAGGAAGCATATAGGGTATTTAAGTTCTCACCCAGCTTCACACTCGAAATTGCAGAGAGGCTATATCTCAACGCTCTAATTTCGTATCCGCGAACCTCTAGTCAAAAACTTCCATCATCAATTAATTATAGAAGGATTATTTCACACCTTTCCATGATTGGTTCTCTGACTTTAGGTAGTAAAATAAAGATTAATGGCTTTAAGAGCTATAAAGACACAAGCCCGTATACAAAGCTAGCAGAGATCCTTCTATCAAAACATTATCTCTTTCCAAATGAAGGAAGGGAAACAGATCTAGCACATCCGGCAATATATCCTACCGGAGACAAGCCAAAAGGTAGACTTGATATTGCACAATTAAAGCTTCTTGATCTCATAATTAAGAGGTTTTTAGCAACTTTTGGTGAACCGGCTGTAAGTCAACATACGATCGCGACTATTGTAGTTAAAGACGACCATATTTTCACAGCTGATGAAAATAGAACAATTTACGAGGGATGGATGAATTTTTACAAACCATATACAATTAGAAATGAAAAGGGACCGGGAACCCTGCATCATCTACCAGAGCTATACAATGGCGACATATTGAGGAATGTTTCGGTTATGACGGCAGAGAAGTTGACTGAACCACCTCACAGATTTAATCAAGCCAGTTTGCTCGAAAAGATGGAAAAAGAAAAAATCGGTACGAAGGCTACAAGGTCGTATATTATCAACACATTATTTAGGCGGAACTACATTCGCAAAACTTCCGCTATTTCTAACTGGGAACGAAATAATGCTTCAAAACAAGGTACTATAGAGGCTACCTACATCGGATTTGAGATAATAGACTTAATGCGCAAGTACGTCCCAAAAATAGTATCTACGACTCTTACTAGATCCATGGAAGAACAGCTGGAAGAAATCGAGTCAGGTAAAGCCAATAGCGACTTTGTATTAAAACATGCAACAGCAAAGTTAAAAGAAGCAATCACAATTCTCAAACAAAGGGAAATTGAGGTAGGCAATCGGATAACTGAGGCACTAGATGTTACGAAGAATAGACAGGTGACAGTAATTGGAACCTGTCCAATTTGCAGCAGCGGAGACTTGAAAATTATGAGGTCAAAGAGAACAAAAAAAAGATTTGTAGGATGTTCAAATTACGCAACCAAAAAATGTAAGGTAACTGCACCACTACCTCAGACACCATCAATAAAGACCACAGGAAAGGTATGTACTACGTGTCAGTGGCCTAAACTTGAAGCTGTCTTTATTCGCCAGAAAAAGTATTGCTTGGAATTTTGTGTCAATGCACAGTGTCCAACTAAAAACAAGTAATTCGTATTTACATCGCCCTATTCTCAAATTTTTAAAACTAGATATATATGTAAAAACCTCTTTTATAGAGAGCAAGTCGTGGTAAGTTATGATTACAATGATAACGACGTCAATCATAACAAGAAAAATGATGATGATGATACCACTGAAGTTAGGTTAAATCGGAAAGATTCTTTGTCATCTATAAAATCTGCCTTCTTCTGGCTTAGAATGAAGAAAACCAATAGTCTAGAAGAAAAGGTAAGGGTTGCCATCACTTCCATAATAGCATCGGCGTCTCTTGCATTGCTAAAGCTTGTTGTGGGACTTTCAACCAATAGCCTTGGGATCTTATCTGAGTCTTTGCATTCCGGTCTTGATTTTGTTGCTGCAATGATGACTCTATACGCTGTGCGCATAGTAATGCGACCTCGAGACTTGAAATATACATATGGCTACGCGAAATTTGAAAGTATTTCAAGTTTATTACAAATTCTGCTTCTATTCGTAGTAGCAGGCTGGGTCTTTTATGAGGGAATAGAGCGAATACTTGCATTCGAAGCTATCCAACCAGAGGTCACGATAGTCTCGTTTGCAATTATGTTTATATCTATCGGAATTGACTTCGGAAGGTCTAGGGCGTTATATAGAACTGCAAGAAAATATGGTAGCCAAGCACTAGAGGCAGATGCTCTTCACTTTAAGGCCGATATGTTTTCCTCCGCCATAGTCCTTGTCGGGTTGTCATTGGTATTCTTTTTGGACATTCCAAAAGCTGATGCGTTTGCTGCAATTGCAGTTGCTGGAATGATAGTTTATACTTCGCTAGGACTCGGCCGAAGGACATTAGATGTTCTCTTGGACAAGGCACCTAAAGGTGCGTACCATCAAATTCTAGAATCAGTATCGGGACTCGAGGGAGTTGATAGACCTCACGATATTCGTATCAGAAAAATGGGTCCTGAAACCCAAGTTGACATGCATATTGAGGTTCCCAGAACATACACACATGACACAGCTCATAAGGTAGCAACAGTAGTAGAAGAAAAAGTAAAACAAATCCTGCCAAACTCCGATGTATTGGTGCACGTGGATGCAACGCAATACTCCGATGAAACGTTAAATGATAGGATACGATTAATTGCAGCAGAGATGCATGGAATAACTAATGTTCATTCCATATACATGTCAAATATTCCACAGCCCTCCACTGTATACCATAGTGAAGAACGAGAAAGCAGACAAATGTCCAAGCAACCAAGCAATGACCTCTCTACTAAACAAAAAAAAGAAAATCATACATCCTACTCGGAACTACAACAAAGATTACACTTGTATCTAGATGTTCAGATGAACTCCGCACTTGATCTAACAACTGCACATAATATTACAGAGTCATTTGAAAATAGGCTGAAGCAGGAAATTCCACAGATAAAAAATATTACAACTCATATAGAAATAGAAGAAGCAAGCAGAGACACATCAGCCATAGGAATAGAAAAGAGATCTAGCGAAGGATATATCGAAAGAATAAAAGACGCAGCCTTATCAGTACAGAGCGTAGTTAATTGTAAAGATGTAGCAATAGTAGAATTAAATGGAGAACAGCATATTACACTCACAATTGAAATCGAATCGAGGATAGGAAAATCCCTCACCACTTTGAGGGATGCCCATGAAATAGCTACAAATGTTCAAAACCGTATTATAACTCAGACAGGGGCTAGCAGGGTAATAGTGCATACAGAACCATCCTGAGTAACACAATCATTTTTGTATCACACTCTCGTCGAAAATCGCTTGGCTCTAAGAAAACCTTGAACATAGCCAAGAACTCGATAGTTGTAGTAGGTTAATCCTCAATTACAATTATTCTGTAATACCTTTATCGCATAAAAACCTAAAAAAATGGAAGTGGAAGTGCTATGCTCTTGGACCTACGCACTAATTGGTTTGGTTGGCGGCTTCATATCAACCGCGGTAATGACTTTAACCGAAATTCCCTCTTGGAAAAGGTGGGGACTCCATGGTGTCTTCGAATGGCACGAAAATCAAATCCTGTCAATTCGTCTGCTACATCATTTTTCTAACTATAGTGGAAGAAAGGAAAAAGAGACGACTATTCACTTCAAGGGAATATTCCTGCTTCATTTCCTTAATGGTACCCTTGCTGGAATTGCTTATCCATTTCTTTTATTTTCTGTGGTCTCATACTTGAGAATTCCCGACTTCGAGCCGATATACGTGATAGGTATTCTTTATGGTATCGTTTTGTGGCTTCTTACACTGGTACCTATACACAAGCCAATAACCGGATTTTCGCCATGGAATCACCCATTCGGTCGTTTACCAGCACTTGCGAGTCTTGGCGGGCATGTAGTATATGGAATTGTCCTTGGACTCTTTGTTGAAACAATTGTCCCCAGATAGGATGTTATACGAATCAATAGTTCCAACAAATAAGTACATGTTACCCATTAACCATACACATATGTTTAGGCCTTTTCATGGTATCTTCAGATGAAGTGTCTTTCTCAAGAACGTCCTAACCAAACCTCTTTCGATGACAATTTTCATCTCTGTTAATACAATTGTAAATGAAGATTGTGATCAAGCATATATAATTAATATTGTCATATGACTCTATGGCGGATAAATTCAGGCCACTTGACTATTTACCTCAAGGTATATACGATGCCAGATATTGGAACATCATAGCAGAAGATACCTTCAATCTCTTCTCACGCCTGTTTGTGTCGGGACATAGTAGAAAGTTTCCCACTGCACCCGGACGCCTCATAAGATTTTGTGGTAATCCTGTATGTTGTTCTCCAATTGCTTTTTATCCTGAAAGGAGACCGCTTCGATGCGGGGTATGCACCAATATTGTAGACTGGGAGC
>DASTCR010000149.1:0-3790 GCA_035710925.1 Nitrososphaeraceae archaeon
AAGGATATGGGCCATAAATAATCAAGATGGCAGAGGAGCTACGTTTAGTTTTAGCTTACCAGTTACTCAATGAGAAAGGAAGAATGAAAGAAGGGTAGATCTTGCCTGGGCTTTTATGCATGCTATCGTATAGGACGGGGAATCCATGTGTTCGGGCTATACTCATAAGCGTTACAGAATTAAAACAACATTAAAGAAATTGTTACTCATTAACAGCATACCTGTGCGCTTATAATAATAAACTATATTTGATATGAGCTAACTTTTCAAGATGTAAGTATATAAAGCAATTATCACTCGTTCTAAGAAGGAGACATTAGCTCTAACCCCTAGGATTATGGCGGTAATACATACAGGCCTATACAATTTTGAATGTTTAATATATGGATTGGTTCCTGCAACATTCAACAAGAATAGGTACAGTAAAATTGACTCACGTTACAGTTGCTAAATTCGGAGGAAGTGCCCTAGGGGTAGACGGCATACTGATTCCGAAAGTCATTGATAGAATTAGACAAATAGTAAATCAAAATGCGAAAGTTGTTACTGTCTTTTCCGCCCCCGTTATTGACTATGAAAAGAGAGCAACTTCGATGACTGATGTCGCCATACATATTGGCAAATGCTATGCTTCCTCCAATCCTGTGGATATTGATGTTTTTCGGCAAGTTTATGAACACATTGCATCCAAATATCTCTCTGATACATCAAGTTATAATGAATTTATGCATTATCTGGAAAAATTCAACAGACAAGTTATAATTTCATTGAAACAAGCGGCTGAGAATAGAAGATTCGTTGATGTAATTAGATCGAGAACCCTTGCCTATAGTGGCGAAATTACAATGTCCTATTTAATGGATTATATTATGCGAAGCAACGGCATTAGATCGGCTCATGTAGACATAGAGAGATGGCCGATAATAACAGATGATAATTTTGAGGCTGCTAATTTTATGTTGGCAGAATCAAGGCACAATTGTAGTCATTTGATTGATCTGGTTGAGCGTTATGATGTGGTAACCATAGGAGGTTTTATTGGTAGAACTATTGATGGATTAGAAACTACATACGAACGTGGAGGCTCTGACAGAACGGCTGCGGACATTGCAATTTTATTACACGGTCAATATAAAACAAAGATAGATCTTGAAAAGGATAATGCTGTATTGAGTGCCGATCCACGAATTGTAAAAAACAACTTGCAATATGTAAAGTATCTATCCTACAATGAAGCCAGGTTAGCAGGAATGTTTGGTATGAAGATCCTTGACCCGGTAGCAATCAGAGAAATAGACGATAGTAACCTAGATATTCCCATAGTCATTACAAATATGACAGACCCATCAAATATTACAATAATTCAACAGAATATAACAACGGCGGCTATGGCTGATAATCAAGATGAATATGACAATAATAATTTGGTGAAGATTGTAACTGGAAGAAGAAATTGTGCAATTGTAAGAATGGATAGTATTGCAGCCTCATATATTATAGCGTCATTAGAAAAGGATAAACAATACCATGATTTCGTAAAATTATCACCCTATAGAATAGATCATGCAGAGATTACCAGAATCCTTTTTCTTGACGCAGATTATGTTAGGAGACATGAACGCCATTTTAGAGCCTATGATCCAAAGGTAGAAATTGTTTATGAAAGAGGAGTAGTTACTTTAATTGGCGATTTGATGTGGAGGATGCCCAAAATAGCCTCAACTGCAAGCAGTACGGTAGGAGAACACGATATTAACATCCTAAATCTGGATGCCCAAGAAGAAACATCGAGAATTTTAATAATCGTGGAGGACAAAGGTAGTAATGTTGGAGATGCAGTAAAGGCGATTCATTCAAAACGAACCAAGGTTAGTGATCACAGTAACATCTAACCATATGACCAATAATGGTAAGAAAATATGGATGGATGGATTACTGGTAGATTGGAATAAAGCGACAATTCACATTCTAACTCATGCATTGCATTATGCAACCGCTGTATTTGAGGGTATTAGATGTTATAAAACTGTCCATGGTATTGCCGTCTTTCGACTTTCAGATCACATACAACGGTTAATAAATAGTGGCAAAATCTATTTCATGGATATAGGATATTCCAAAGAGCAATTAGAAAGAGCAGTAATTGATACAATAAATGCAAACAATGTGGGAGAGGGATCCTATGTACGTCCAATTGCATATTATGGTTACGGTAAAATGGGTGTTAGCCCTTTACCTAATAAAGTCTCTGTCGCAATTGCTATGTGGGAATGGGATGAGTATCTAAAAAAGGAGAGACAATATAAAGAAAAGGGTATACGGCTTATGGTCTCTGCCTGGATGAGGATCGATGGCAGAACAATGCCATTTCTTGCTAAGGCAACAGCAAACTACGCTAATTCTGCACTTGCAAGAATTGAAGCGCTAAAGGCAGGATTTGACGAGGCAATCATGCTTAATACAAACGGCAAGGTCATCGAAGCGAGCGCAGAAAATATTTTCATAGTGAAAGATAGTTTACTAATTACCCCACCGACTACGTCTGGAGCCTTAGATGGTATTACCAGAGATACGGTATTAACCCTAGCAAAAGAAAATGAAATTCAATATGAAATTAGAGATATTTCCAGGGATGAACTTTATATTGCTGACGAGGTCTTTTTGACCGGAACCGCAGCCGGAATAGAACCTGTAGCTGAAATTGATAATAGATCAATTGCTGATAGAAAAGAAGGTTGGATCACAAAGCGGCTTAAGGAAAGGTTTGAACGAGTAGTTTATGATAGAGACGACGAGCTTAGCAAAAAATGGTTAACATACGTTGGATAGAATTCTACAATGTATATTAATTATTGCTCAGGGTATGAAATCAAAAGGGTGCAGAGTTACTCAGTTCTACAATATTAAACTATTTTAAATGGAGCTAGTAATTCAGTCCTAAGTCTTTTTCTTTCTTTAAAGAGCACAATATAGTGTGCTCCTCCTTTCCAGTTTTCAAAACCGTCATTAACTCAGTTTCGAGAATATGCGGAAATCTACAAATTTTATTTTGTACTATGTCTCTCAATTGATCCAAATCTTTAGCTCGTATTTTTATAAATAAATCAAATATGCCATGCATCTCATGGACTTCTAAGACTTCATTTACTTTACAAAGGTTATTCGTAACATCATCAATAAAACCGCATTCAATATTTATGCCCATATATGCTAGATGACTGTAACCAAGACGGTTACTATCTACAGAAATTGTAAATTTATTGATAATCCCAGCTGCTATCAACCGTTGAACCCTATTGTGTATTGTTGCATCAGAAACATCTATTTGCTTAGCTACTTCAACAAAAGACACCGATGAATCCTTACCCAGCATATCCATTATCTTTAAATTCAAATCGTCTAGTAGTTCATCAGGACTAAAAGGCATATCTAAGTTAGAGCATTCAATTGATATATATTATTTATGCGCGTTGGCGTCTGCCTAGTTCAATCTTAAATTGTTGAACTAGAATATTAAAAGAACAAGATTATAAAAATTAAAAAAAGAGAAATTTTTGGATCTGGGGATGAAGAATTAACCTTCTTCCCAGCCCTTCGTAAATACTGCATTCTTCTTTAATGGAATTGGTTGGCCTGGTGTGTAATCCATAGGTCTCATCCAGAAAATTGCCTTTGTGGGGCAGACTCCAATGCAAGCTCCATCAGAGATACATCTTTCTGGATAAAAGACAAATGCTTTACCTCTTTTCCAACCTTCCACTGGCTTCACTCTAAGCACATCTGGACCAAG
>DASTCR010000150.1:0-3050 GCA_035710925.1 Nitrososphaeraceae archaeon
AGGTGTAGTAACTTTGTTACCTGTAGTCATCATAATCGCTGGAATATAATTTACCTGTCTCATTAATTGGAATATTCTTTGTATGGCACCGGGATTTCTGAGGATCTCTCTTCCGCCTTCTTTGGGACATATCGTATAAAAATGCCCATGTTTTACGTCGGTTTGAGCCCAATAGCTCAAGTTTGGTTTGATTATACTTTCTAGTCGTAAAGTTTCAGGAGAAGGACCTATACCACTATGACTTATTTGGGTACCGTAGGAGTGGAATACTAGTTGAAGTGGAGTATTGCCAATAGTATTACTGAGACGTGATAACGAAAGGGAGTGCATTTTGATTATGTATGAAGAATAGTACATACAACGCCTAGTAATTTCATAAGGTATGGAAATCATAATAAGCAAACTTTCTCTTAGGACCCCATTTTGAGAAAGGAGGATTTTCTATTATTATCCTCAAAGGCAATAAACAAACAAAAATAAGTAAACGTCGGGTAACAAAGTTACGTCACATGGGTAAACAATGGTTATAACTAAAAATTGACCCTTTGCATTTTACAATGGAAATAACAACAAAAACAAAAAAACATGTAAGTAAGAAGATGCTAAGTGCAGCTGTGGTCATAACAATTATGGCCTCTGTTGTTCTCGCAGTATGGCAAATACCGACAGCAACGGCTTCTTCCTTAGAAGAAATCAAGGTCAGTCGTGAAATATCTGCACCAGTTGATCAAGTCTGGAGTATTGTTTCAGATATCGACAACGAGACAAAATATTGGCCTACTTTCAAAGCTATCAAAAATATCGACAAAACAGGCAATACAACTGAAAGAGAGGTCACACTTATAGCAGGTCCACAAGGCGAAACGAAGACACATCAAATTGTAACTGTGAATCCAAGACAATTTTTAGTAGAGACAAACCTTACAGAGGGACCTGTGACAGGCACAAGAGTGCTCACATTAAGTCCGTCTGCTGTAGACAATACTAAAACAGAAATCGAAGCAGTATGGGAAGTTGATTTGTCTGGCATCCCACTCCTTGGAAGGGGCTTTGCAAAAGATGGTATTACAGGGACAACAGAAGAGGCACTTGGTAAAATAGCACAAGCGGTAGAATAAGAGGAATCTTTTTATCAATTCCGAGACTTGGCCAAACCAGTTCTATTTCCTGTTTACCATAGATAACCTATAATGATGCCTCCATGTGGAATTGCCAAGATTGTTGTAGTAAATTCATTTCTTTTTTCTTCATCCTCTAATTGTACTTCTTAGAACACCTCAAGTCTCTTGCCAGTTCTTCGGCAGCTTCAATTGACTGAAGCAGATGGTTAGAATCAATCTAACGTTAAAACATCAGCAATAGAAGGGTGTAAGCATCGTCAACCGCCTATCATTTGATTCAATGTAGGAAAATTCATGAGTATCCTTTAAGCAGACTTTATTTAATGAAGAAAAAGCCTATTGCAATTATAACGTAAACAAAAGTAAGTAGTATTCCTTCAAACCAATTGCTCTTACCATCACGAGATATCAAATTCAGTATTATAGCAGCTAGAAAAATAGTTACTAGTTCAAATAATGTGAATACTAAAGAGAATGGCTGGTTCATAAGAATACCAGCTATTACCAATATTGGAACTACAAATAATGCAATTTGGGTGCCTGAGCCAGCAGCAATCCCTATAGATAATTCGATTTTGCCCTTTCTTGCGAGAACAATAGCACTACTATGTTCAGCAGCATTTCCAACTATTCCTATTATAATGGCGCCAACAAAGAGTTCTCCAAAACCGAATTGTTTTGCCGTAACTTCTACCGAGCCAACTAATATTTCACTTATGGCTATTACTCCTGCCATACTCAATCCAAGGAAAAGAAATGATTTTCTCTTGCTCCAAGATGTAGTGCTGCTGCTGTGTCCTTCCTCCTTTACACGACCTTCTTCTTTCTGATCTTTTTTGTGATCAAAATGGGATTGTGTAAGAAAAAGGTGCTTATGAGTGAAAAACGTAAAAATTATTCCAGCGATATATATTGCTAATAATAGAAAAGCCAGGATATCGCTTAAGATCTGTATGTTTAATTGATTTTGGATGCTAGTGCTTGCACTGTCGGCATTTAGCGTGTTGACTAAAATGGTAGGGATGGCTAGTCCAATAATTGCAAGAAATAACATGGAAGATTGAAGTCCAACATTTTCCTGGCTGAAATATTGCTCTTTGTACCTAATTCCACCTGCTAAAATACTTAATCCGAATATCAATAAAATATTTCCAAGTATCGCTCCAGTTATAGATGCTTTAACAAGATCAATTAAACCCGCATTAATGGCTACAATTGCAATTATTATCTCTGCAGCATTTCCGAAAGTAACGTTGAGTAATGAACCCAAGGTTGCTCCATAGTGTACTGAAAGGTGTTCTGTAGAATCGCCAATTAACTTTGCCAAAGGAATCAAAGCAACAGATGCAACTACAAATATGACAATATGGTCAGTATTGATAAATTCCAATGCTATTGCAATTGGAGTAAATATTAGAAGGAGATAAATTAAAGAGGATTTTGACACTTGCAACGAAATTAACACTTATTCCAACCCCTATAATTATTATACAATATCTAATTCTCAAAGACAATCTAATTTTAATGTCAAAACTATTATCGCAAAGCGATGAATAGAAGAAAACATATCACGTCTCGACCAAAGGGCCTTACACACTGTTTATACAATATCCTGTCCCGCTAGGAAAATAGCGATTTTATATCGATTTGAATTCCTAGGATGACAGTAAATTGAAATCCATACAAGTATACTTCGGCATAAACGTATGTATATAATATTTAAATACTATTAGGTATATACATATGTAGTCACATGGAAATGAACAGACCTTCAAGAAAAAGAACTAGACTTTCGGGTTCTCCTCTACTTCTAGACCTTCACCAATGCAGACAGTGTGGTTTAGTTTTCCATGCTACAGCTAAACCCGTGTTCTCATGGGATAGAACGTTTATGGTCGACAAGTGTGATGTTTGTAGAGATTTTAGATA
>DASTCR010000151.1:0-2633 GCA_035710925.1 Nitrososphaeraceae archaeon
CCATTTTCATGAAGTCTTTCATACTCCTCCATCGAAAGTCTTAGACGTTGACCTATTTCCCGTTCGAGGTCCATTTGTTTTACAATTTCCTTGTGCTCAGGTTGTATAACGCCACTAAATACCATTGCACTGCTTCCACTCCCATATGAACCAAAACCAACTCTCTTACCATCTAAATCTCTCTCCTTCTTTTTATATTCAAACTCAAGTAAGCTTCTAAAACCCATATACATTGATGCTGTGTATAGATTTCCAATTATCGCGGAAGCTTCAAGAGAGCTCGCCATCTTTTTTTCAAAGACTTCATGATAAAAAGACGATTTTGAAAATGCCCTTCTGAAGTTTTCATCCGCTTTCATAAATTCCGTGTCTAACAGCACAGATTCAATTGTCCCTCTGGCGTCTTTTTGTAACGGCTCTTCTATCCCAATCTCTTTTATAACATCTTTCCATCTTGGAAGGTGTCGCCATTCATGCCTCAACAGGTAAATTAGGGCTTTCTCCCCCATTTTTCTATATGGTAAGTGGACACTGAAAAAATCAATATAGTCAGTAATGGACTCGCCGTCCTTGAGGTGAATTAAACCGGTTGACCTAATCTTTTCTTTATAGCTATCAAATGCTTTTTTTACCTGGATTAGATACAATAAATTGGAATAGTTTCCATTAACTAAGGGAGTTTCCTTTCCGATAGGTCTATAGAAATCATACTCGTTTTTAATGATAGTAGAAGCAACCTTTCTATCAAAGGTCAATAATCTAGGATTCTCCTTTATAAGCATAGCAACTGCTCCGGCACCTTGTGTGTATTCACCAGTTGAACCAATATCGTATTTAGCGATGTCACTCACAATTACTATTGCAGATTTACCATCATTTTCTCCTGCCCTTATCCAGTTTGCGTTATCATATAATGCATATGAGCCGCTTACACATGCAAATTTACACTCTATTCCACCAGCATGCTCGAATGAGCCCTCTCCGTAAACCTGCTCAAGCATACCTATAACGAAAGAATTCATCGCCTTGGACTCATCAAGTCCGGATTCAGTAGCTATATAGATCCTTCCGATATCATCAGGCTGCAAATCATTTTTTTGAATTAATCTCAAACATGCATTGGAGGCCATACATGCTGGGTCCTGATTAGCATCAACCAAAGCCATTTTCCTAATTCCTATCCCATATTCTAATTTTTGAGGTTCAATCCCTCGTGCTCTTGCAAAATCCGTATAATCAACATAGAGCTTTGGAACATAGATAGCTAAATCGTCAATGCCCACGTACATGTATATAGACAGGTGAGATTCAGGATAAAGACAATTTAAAGGTACTTCTAATTATATTTGACCAACAGTATCCATCCAATTGACAGAAAACATCCTTACAATAAATTTCTACTGGTGATTTGGATTCTCCAACGTAAAAACAACTGAATACCCCCTGGGCCTGTCCCAAGTATGAATTTAACGACTGAGAATCCATCGTGGTTGGGGCGAGTTTCTACGAAGATAATATATTATTAGAATGCCAATCACAAATTGTTGGTGTTGGTTACTAGAGTAAATGGGCAGATCAAAATCAACATTTAATAGAACAAGCTCATATTGTATTGGCGTTGCGTTTTGACATCAAATTGCGCTTGCTTTATCTAACTATTGGAATGGTTGTTTTCTTAATTGCCTATTTAATTGGAGCAGGAACAGATATCGGCAAGATTGAAACAGAGAACCTAAGGGAGCAATTCAACAAACAAGTGGAAGGAATTGATCAGAATGGAATATTTGTTAATAACCTTAGGATTTCACTCGGGATGTTTATACCTTTTCTAGGCGTGGGACTAGGAATTTTCTCTGGTTTTTCTACCGGATTAATATTTAGCGTTATTGCGGAAAGTTCTCCTCTTTTGAATAACGTCTCCCCTCTCCTAATTTTAGTTACTCCTTTTGGAGTTATGGAGGTTTTTGCTTACGGACTAGCGATCTCAAGAAGTGGAATGCTTTCTTATCAGATCATAAAGAAGAGACAATGGAGAGAGTACTTTATTCCCACAGTCATTGAAATAGGGATTGTTGTAGCAGTTCTCTCAATTGGAGCGATAATAGAATGGCAGATGATAACGCAAGCCGATGAACGAACTACAGGTATTCATTTTTCATTTGTTTAATGATTCAAAACATATGGAGACTTGGTACTATAGCCGAGATTTTAACGGGATAAAAATATCTCATCTAATAAGAACTGAAGTCTCTGGTATAATTTTTTCCCATTTTCCTGAGATATTCTTCATACATTTCAATCGCCTTTTCTTGCGGCAGAGACTGAACTGAACCCGGTCTAAGATCTCTTATCTTTTTGATCGCTCGTTCCGAAGTTAGATTATAATTTTTAAGAAAGTATGCAGCTAATATCGTTCCTGTTCTCCCTTTACCAGCAGCACAGTGAACCATAACTGGCTTCCCATCGTCTATTTGCTTTTTAATAAAATTGACAGTTGCATCCAAGTTGCCTAGCGAAGGAGCACCATAATCCTCTACTTCTAAATGAAAGTAATCCATAGCCTTATTGGTTAACCATTCTGAAGGCAGCGGCACTTCCCTTATGGTAACTATAGTTTTAACTCCATGTCTCAC
>DASTCR010000152.1:0-5845 GCA_035710925.1 Nitrososphaeraceae archaeon
CTTAAAATTTTTAATCGATATCATCAGGTTGTAGGATTCATGTGGAATTCAACATGCTTCTGATGAATATAGGGGCCTCTGAATGGGTGATTATTGTCCTGCTCCTCATATTTTTAGTTGCGGGCTCCAACAAGCTCTCAAGCTTGGCAAGACTGCTGGGGCGAGCTACTGGAGAATACGAGAAGGCTAGGGAATTGATCCAAAACGAGAAGGATAACTCTCGTTCTGCCGCCTCAAATATTTCAGCACCATCTTCTGTGCCAAGAATTGTAGGTCCGGTAGGCTCTGAGCGAGAGAAACTAGAGACCATTGCAAGGTCCCTTGGCATAGAGGAGGCCGAGCTGACAGAGGATCAGCTACGCTCATTAATTTCACGCAAAATCAAGAAAAGCTAGTATCCAAGCCACACCCATCTATTAATTATACACTAGAGAACCGGGGAATGTGTCGTTATCTAAGCTTGACATAGTCAAATTCCTCTTGTCTTGTTCAAAGCTTAAATACACCAGATTTTTCCTGAATATTATGATGTCAGAACCTATGGGCAGTAATATTATAAACCCTTTTGAAGTTGCCCTCACGCAACTTGACGAAGCAGCTAAGATAGTTGGAATCGATAGAGGGATGCACGATATTCTAGCTCAGCCAAAGCGTGTTCTTACTGTATCTCTCCCGACTCGAATGGACAATGGCGAAATTCGAGTTTTCACTGGATTTAGATCACAACACAGCGACGCACGCGGACCATTTAAGGGCGGCATAAGATACCATCCACAGGTTAGTATCGACGAAGTAAAGGCCCTTTCGATGTGGATGACTTGGAAGTGCGCTATTGCGGATATTCCCTATGGCGGCGGAAAAGGCGGAATTATTTGCAATCCAAAAGAGATGTCAATGGGCGAACTCGAACGAATGACTCGACGTTATGCTTATGCAATTGCAGATATAATTGGACCTCGCACTGATATTCCTGCTCCCGATGTATATACCGGTGGCAAGGAAATGTCATGGATAATGGATACGTACTCTGCTCTCAAGGGTAACTTTGTTCAACCCGAGGTCATAACCGGCAAGCCACTGGCGATAGGGGGGTCATTGGGAAGGAATGAGGCAACAGGAAGAGGCCTGTCATTTACAGTTAGAGAGGCTGCAAAGAAACTTGGGATTGGCTTACAAACAGCGAATGTTGCGGTGCAAGGATTCGGAAATGCCGGTCAGTTTGCTGCCCAGCTAGTCGAGGAGCAAGGCGCTAAAGTCGTGGCTGTTTCTGATTCTCAGGGAGGTGTTTACAACAAGAATGGAATCCATATTGGTTCGCTCAGAAAGCACAAGGAAAAGACTGGTTCTGTGGTGGGATTCCCAGAATCCCGGTCAATTTCCAATGACGAAATACTGGAGACTGAATGCACAATCTTGATCCCTGCTGCTCTTGAAAACCAAATCACCAAGAAAAATGCGAACAAGGTCAAGGCAAAAATGATCGCCGAAGCTGCAAATGGCCCCACAACTCCTGAAGCTGATGAAATATTGTATAAAAGTGAGATTTTGGTTATCCCAGATGTCCTTGCCAATGGGGGAGGAGTTACCGTTTCATATTTTGAGTGGCTACAGAATCTGAGAAGAGAATATTGGACCGAGGACCAGGTTAATGGGATGCTTGATAGAAATGTAACTAAAGCATTCGCAGATGTGTACGAGACTCACGAAAAATACCAGGTGAATATGAGAAAGGCAAGCATAGCACTTGCAGTCGGCAGGGTAGCAGAAGCAATAAAGATTAGGGGTCTTTGGCCTTAGGATTAGCCTGTATGAGACTAACCTTCTGCCGGATTTAGGCTAGAGAATATTTTCTTAGCCGTCAGTTGAGAAGGAATGTCCACACGAGCAGCTCTTGGTCACATTCGGATTGTTTATTTTAAAGCCTGAGCCCATCAAACTTTCGATATAGTCAACGTTGGCGCCTTTCAGGTAGTTTTGACTATAGCTATCTATCAAAACCTTGACTCCATTTTGTTCCAGCACGTAGTCATCTTCATCTGATTTTTCCTCAAATCCCATCCCGTAAGATAGTCCAGAACATCCTCCACCAGAAACGTACACGCGTAGGAACAAATTATCTTTACCTTCTTGCTTCATAAATTCTGATACCTTTTCCGCGGCCTTAGGAGTAATAGTTATAATTTGACTTTGTTGAGTGCTTTCCATTACAAATGTTTTTACATATAAATATAATAAGCTTTCCCAACAAACCACGAATCTCTTTTAATGTTGTTTCTCACACTAGGAGGGGTTTTTTACCTGTTACCAGCGATATCAGCCCATTTGGCAATACTTCCTGCAGCTGTAACCCATGTTGTAACAGAATGGTAGACTGGGACATTCGTGTCTTCTATACGTTTGGAGATTTTTTGAGTGAAGGGTCCACCCATCGCACCTACTAGAATTGGCTTTTTTCGCTGTTTCTGAAAGTCTTGGAGAATATCTACAATGGTTTCTTCTAATGGATCATCTTGAAACACAAACCACGGCATTATTATGTCCACATTGGGGTCGTCCATGAAGGCTTGGATCGCATACCTATAGTCATCCGCTGTGGCGGATCCAGTGATATCACAGGGATTTCCAATTACGTAAGTAGGAGGGTAGTGTTCCTTTAGCTTTGCTAGGGTATTGCTGCTGATCTCCGCCACGGCCAGCCCGAGCCTTTCGAAATTATCTATTGCTGCAATGACTGGTCCGGCTCCATTAGTGATCATAGCAACTCTGTTGCCCTTTGGTACGGGTTGCCATGTAAGTGCCTTGAGAGATCCTGTAAGCTCTTCATAACTGTCCAGTGAGATTATATTGGCCTGCTCGAGAGCACCCCTAACTATGTTGTATGATCCACCCAGTGAGCCGGTATGAGACGCAGCCTGCTTAGCGCCTCTAGTCGTTCTGCCGTTTTTGAAGACTAGTATAGGCTTATTCTTTTCTACGATTACTTTCTTGGCTGCATTCATAAATTTTCTTCCATCTCCCAGCCCTTCAACATATAATCCGATCACCTTAGTGCTAGGATCTTCACCTAGATACCATATCATGTCTGCTTCGTCAACATCCGATCTGTTTCCGTAAGAGATCATTTTGCTCATTCCAAACGAGTCTGAAGTTTCCATAAATGCAATACCAACTGTACCACTTTGCGACAGAAATGCGACTTCTCCTCTTTGAGGCCGCAACATTCTTTCATGACCTTGAAATGCACAGTCTAGCCTATTGTCAGCGTTGAACATACCAATGCAATTAGGCCCAATGATCCGCACCTTTAATTGCGATGACAATTTTTTTATTTCGTTTTCGATTGCAGCGCGATCACCTCCAAGCTCCTTTCCTCCACCAGAAATAATTACCATGTTATGGATATTCTTCCTACCGCAGCTTTTCAGGAGGTCTGGAACAAATTTCAAATCAACAGTGACCACGACAACGTCGATTTGCTCATTAATCTCATCTAGGTTTTTGTAGGCCTTAATGCCCATGATCTCTTGGTATCCTTTTGCGTTAACGGGAAACACCTTCCCCTTGTAGTCATGCTTTGCCAAACTCTGCAGAACAGAATTTCCAATTTTTCCTGCTTCTGGTGATGCCCCTATTAGAGCCACAGACTTGGCATTGAAAAAGAGATCCATATATGACGAATCGGGTTCCGCCTTGGACATTATCTCTAGGTCCGGTTTATCTCTTAAGAGCATCTTGGCATCTACTACAACGTAATCATGCGGATAAAGAATGACAGGATTGAAGTCAACGGATTCATAGTAGGGCGCAGCATCTACCCCTAATTTCGATATTTTCATTAGCATGTTTGAAATAGTAGCATGCTCAATAGGCTCAGATCCCCTGAAGCCCTTAAGCATTGTCTTTCCCCTCAAATTTTCTATCATCTCCTCGATGTCTTTTGGCGTTATGGGAAGCACTCGAAACGTTACGTCTTTGAATATTTCAGTATTTATGCCCCCTAATCCGAACATTATAACGGGGCCAAATTGAGGATCATTCTGCAGTCCGACTATAACCTCTAATCCAGGGTCTACCATTCTTTCCAAAATGACACCCTTAGTGTGATATTTTGTCGAGAGCCTACCATACATATCATCAAATGCACGGCGAACTTCCTCTTCTGATTTAAGTCCAATCTTGACTCCCTTAACATCAGTCTTGTGCAAAATATCCGGGGAAACAATCTTAGCTACTAGCGGAAAGCCTAGTTGTTTGGCTTTATCCGTGGCCTCTTGGGTGGTAGAAACTAGAGCATATTGGGGAACATTAATTCCATATGTGGTCAAAATTGACTTTGCCGATTCTTCTGTTATAACATTTTGATTGTTTTTTCTGGCTTCTTCATATACCTCTCTAATCTGGTCTATAGGAGCCATAGGAATATCAAAAAAGTTTGTTTGCCTTCTAATTAACTTTGCGCGAGTTAGTTAATCCTTCTGTGGGGAAGGGAGAGATCTGTTGTATAATATCTAGTGCATAGGCGCGTTTTGTGCTTCGTTGTTGACCATAGCTAAATTAGAATATACACATACAAAATATTGTTGTCAGGGTATGTAATTAGTAACACTTTGGTAAAACGCAAAGTCATACAAATCCCTAAAGTCATAGTTATTTATACATTTATGCTGTAGCGTTTATATCCAATTACTTTTTATACGCAAGGGCTATTACCGCGGCTACCATCAAGCCGGTCTCGAATTTAACCTCAGAAAAATGTCTGCAAAGCAGAGCGTACAGTTCAGAATTTCTGGGCCATCTCTTAAAAGTGCCATGAATTGTCTTGAATTTCAAGCCAAGCTGACCGGCTACGAGAAAAGCTACTATAGAGAGGATATGCTCTAGATAAAATGAAACAAGGGCTCTTAATATTCTATTATCGGGTTTTCCTAGGTCGACGACAACAAGCAATCCCTCTTTTTTAAGTACACGATGCATCTCTGCGATTGCGGATTCGAGTTCTATTGCGTCTCGTAACGAATAACCACACATAACAGCATCAAATATTTGTCCCCTGAAAGGCATAAATTCGAAAACACCCGATGCTAGCGACTTATGAAGCGAATCTGGTAGATACTCTTTAGTGCCAGAAAGCATACTTGGGAGTGGGTCATATAGAACAATGTCCAGGTTCTGTTGCGTCTCGTCTCTAGCCATTTTTGACATATTTCCAAAACCCGATCCAGCGTCAAGCACCCTATTGCCTAAGTGAATATTTCCCTTAATCCCCTTTCGTCGGTATTCATCTGCCCTTCCCCATGAGATCGCCATATTCACCTTGTCATAGACCGGAATGATCAAATGAAGCACTTCAGAGACCTCCCTCCAATAATGATAACCCAACCCAAACAATTTGGCCATCCCTTTAGATATTTGGAATTCGGATATATTATCAGTTACCTCATGGGCCGATTCATTACTGTTTCAAAATGATAGGTTTCTTAAGGACGATTAAGGGTTTCTGTCAATACACCCTTCTTGGGTTCTGGGCTTGGATTTTGTTGTACAGCTATTAATTTTAATGCAGCGTAAATTGACTATTTTATATAAGAGAAATAATTAACTGAGCTTGCTCACAGCAAATTGAGTGGAAATAAGGGCTTTTCGAAACACACATTGAATAGTAAAATCGCCTTGTATGCAGTAATTGGCATCGTCACGCTTGTTACTGCTTATTTTGTTTTAGTGATTACGGATAAACCAATGGAAGAAGAGACTACGTCAATAACCACCCAGGTTGAGAATTCAAGAAAGAACTCTATAGAAAGGTTTCAGAAACAATTCTGCGGAATTGATTCTAAAGCTAATT
>DASTCR010000153.1:0-6005 GCA_035710925.1 Nitrososphaeraceae archaeon
GGATAAGTTTGAAAACCTGAATGCGACTATTTCCAGTATCTGCAACATAAACAAGTCCTGTGTTTGAATAAGGATCAACACCAACACCTTCAGGTCGATTGAATTGACCATCCTCACTACCTTGCGAACCAATTGTTGAAAGGAACGTGCCATCACTTGTAAATATCTGAATGCGGTCATTATCTCTATCAATTACATAAATATTATCGTCTGAGTCTACAGCAAGACCAGCAGGCCCCATAAACTGTCCAGCTTCACTGCCAGAAGTTCCCCATTTAGTTATGAATTGACCATCCTTACTGAATTTCTGAATTCGGTCATTGCCAAAATCAGCTACATAGATATTATCGTTTGAATCAACAACAATACTTTCAACGGCTGAAAGCTGACCATCCGCTTCACCTTCTGTTCCCCATTTCATAATAAACTCACCGTCATTTGTAAATTTTTGGACATTTGCAAGATCTCTATCAGTCACATACACATTACCTTCAGAATCTACCGCAGCTACATGAGGGTGTAAAAACTGACCATCCGCTTCACCTTCTGTTCCCCATTTTGTTACAAAATTGCCATTGTGGTCAAATTTCTGAACACGAAAATTGGATTGATCGACTAAGTAAACATTTCCATTACGATCTACAGTAAGAGCTGAAGCCTTGTTTATTTGTCCATCTGCATCGCCTTCGCTTCCCCAGCTTGATACAAATGTGCCATTGCTGTCGAATACTTGGATTCGATTATTATCATAATCTGCGACATATACAAAATCCTTGAAAGGATCGACATCATTTTGCCCATTAAACTGGCCTGGGCCAGAACCTTCTGAACCCCATTTGGCAACAAATTCATATTGTTGCTGTTGCTGTGCGGTTACAACAGAAATGGCACCTGTTATTAAAATTGTGATAATAGACAAAGATGATAGACCTACTGTTACTGCTAATACAGATTTTTGTCTCACAAGCCTAACCCTTACATTTCCCTAATTTAAAAGAACACTACTGGCTTTGTATCTGCCTGAGCCTTCAAGTAGTTAAATACAATTAGATTCACATTCGCCAGCTGTAAATATTGGGATAAGTATCTTTATTCTAGGTTACAAATTATTTCCATTCCCATTCTATGGCTGAAAGGTTACCTTCTTTATCTACTTCAAGTTTAAAGACGCTCATCATGTCATTAAGAAAAGCAAGCTTACCTGTAGACGGTGTACTCCAAAATCCTGCTCCGCGCGATAATACATTGCCTTCCTTTGTAAGATTTCCTATTACCTGATTAGTGTAAGTTGCAACTTCTCCGTCTTGCGTCATTATAAATCCCTGTCCTTTAGTATGAAATACTCCATTAGGCTGAACAGTGCTTACAGTCGTCCCAGCATTTGTCGCATTAATATTTCCATTAATGGTTGCATTAGCCACAAAAGTAAATTCCAGCTGGACTGGGCTAACATTTAGTACTCTTTGTCCTATTATCCTGCCTTTTTCTACAAAAAAAGGGTTTCCTAATGAGGTAGCTGTGCTATTGTCAATAATCTGTGCATCTGCCGTCTGCAGTGATATAGCGGTTCCAACTCCTGCCAATATTCCTGCCGTCATTACGACCGCGAGGGATATGACATTCAACAATAATCTCAGTTTCATATTATTAATAGTTGAAGGGAGTCAATAGAAAAGTACTTCGTTTTATTGCCAGCGCTATTTCTTTGATGTTGCCTTTCCTTGTCATACTTCCTATTTTTTGTCTAGATAGTTTGGATCTATGATTATATGCAGGATAAGTCATTATTGTCGGGTAATACTTGGTATCCTTTCACTTCGCTTTTGAGATGAGTAAGATGTATGAAAGGACAAAATTTAGGAAGTGATACACAGCAGAGACTTTTAATCCGACTTTGTTGTAGACGTTTCATTCCTATGATTAGACAACTATCTAGGTCGTCTTGCAGAGCAGTTTCTCCCTGTATTACCCTCTTTTGCATTATAGCATTTGGTCTCATCTTTTTAGCCTTATCGGTGTCGATAGTGGAAGCAACATCAATAGAAAAGAACAATCAGGTCATGCTTAGAGCCATTTTGACAGATTTGGGCGATCCTAATAGATGGCAAACCTTACTTCAGCCTGCATTAGAGGAGCTAAGGAAAAGACATCCTGATCTGGACATTCAGCTAAACCATGCCACCTTTCCATATAATATGACCAGGGCAGCACTTTTAGAATCACTATCAAACAAGACTGCTATCGATTTAATTTCGGTTGATCAGATCTGGCTTGGAGAATTAGCCGAAAAGGGCTTTTTAGCTGACCTAACCAATAGAACTCAAGAATGGGGGAAACTAGCTGATTTTTATGAAGCAAATTTGGACGGTACCATATTCAATGACAGGATATACGGAATCTGGGCCTGGACTGATGTGCGGGGTATCTGGTATTGGAAGGATATTCTGAATAAATCTGATGTCAGTCCAAATTCTTTAAGAACATGGGATGGATATCTTGCCGCCGCAAAAAAGATTAATAGCACTATTCAGGCTGAAAAAGAAAAAGGCACTCATACGCTAGTACAACCTATACATCTCAACGGCGATGTTAATGCACCTGATGTTTGGTATCCATATTTGTGGATGCTTGGAGGATCCATAGTTGAAAACAGACCCGGACACCCAACAAAGGATTCTTACTGGTTCCCAAGTTATAATAGCACAAATGGAGTTAAGGCTCTTGAATTTCTCAAGAAACAAACTGACATAGGTCTCAAACCGCAATCAAGAATTGACGACCAGTTCGTAGACAGAAAATTCGCAGTAATGTTATCTGGATCATGGATGCCTAGCAGTTTCCGCAATGGTACAAATGTTGAACAGATAGTGGGTTTCTTACCCGTATTTCCAGTACCAGATGCCAGTGTTCAAACAACAACAATGATGGGTGGTTGGCAGATTAGTATTCCTTCTACCTCTACTCAGAAAGACCTGGCGTGGGAACTTATTACTATAATGTTAGAACCTGAAATATTTGCACCATGGCTACAACAATACGGATATCTTCCAACACAATCGTCAATAGGTGAGGGCCCATATTCAACGCAATTACGGCAATCGATCCCTTATTATCAAGAAATGATCTCTATGATTGAAGTAGGTGGAAGTAGACCCAGCATCCCTGAGTATTCAGAGATAGCTACTCATATAAAACAAGCAATGGATGAGGTCTTCTCTGGTGCAAAAGAACCTAAACAAGCTTTAGATGATGCTGCAGCAAAATCAGCCAAAGTTTTAGGTTGGTCTTAAACCAGACTTATCTTTAGTGGTAAAAAAAATTTGGACCGATTGTTTTGAATCTACCTATATTGAATGTCTCTTAGGAGTTCAACTTTCCCATTGTTACTTCGTATATCGGTTCTTCCAATAATAATCCCAACAAGAAATGGAACAATCTTTAATATTCTCAAGATGATTGATTGTGTGGACTGAATATTAAATGTCAGACCTTTTCGGAATCGAATATTTCTTAAGATTAGTCTTCGATAAAGACTATTCTTAGCAAGTAGCTTCATGTTTTTACCATATATGTAATTTTTATGGAAGTAGTCAATCAAAGAAGATAGGTCGTTGTGTAACAGCGACATAGAAATTACGCCTATTTTAGAGGAATGGCTTAATCTGTATGCGTGATAATACATCAAACAATCCTCATTGATTCCTAATTCATGCATATGGTAAACAATATCTAGCTTCTTAAAAACTGCATCAAGAAGAGAATGTTTATAGAACCTAGGAATTAGGAAGCCTGAAAGGGGATCAATATTTTTTTCCCAGAACTTATTTACTAACTTACGATCGGCTGCAATTAATTTCTGCAAAAAAGAATCTATCCTGGTAGATTCTTCTTCAAGACAAAGCATATCATTATTTGAAAACATTGAGAGGGAACATTGTAGAACATTTGAATAGGCAAGTATTTGATCGGAGTCTAGGTATAGGATATAGTCTCCTTTACTAGCCTTAAATCCCAAGAACCTAGCTCCAAGAAGTCCCCATTGTGTTTCAATGATCTTCGCTGAGTATTCTCCCGCTATTTCAATGGTTCTGTCAGTACTTTGACTGTCTACTATTACCAATTCTATATTATGATATGTTTGAGTAACAATCGACCGCAGACATTTATCTAATGTGTTTGCTGAATTTTTAGTGGGGATAACAATAGATATCAGCGGTTGCACTATAAACTATGTTACGATAAGCAATATGTAAAATTATTGGTTAGGACAATTACAAATTTATGTTAATGGCAGACCATCTGCTATATTGAAGCGGGCTTAATTGCATTGTGTTTTGGAATTAGAAATAGTAATTTATCAATCTTCTCCTCTCCCGTCACTAATCATGTAATTTTCCTAATCAGATGAAGAAACCCTCCTATTACTGGTCAAACAATCTCTATTATCGTTCTTGCATTTATATCCGAAGACCATGCAATATTCAGTTTAGCTTCAAGCCCCCAAAAGTACTCAGAATACTTTCCTGCATAGCTTTGAAACACGTTATTGGGTATCGGGAATTCAAATGGGATTGTATAATCGTCAAAATCATTGCCTCCATTTCTGTCTAAATCTATCTTTTTCTCATACTTTTCAATTCTACTTACCCTTTCGTGACCCTGGGCAAAGGCATGTTCTATGCCACTTAAAGTAATTTCTAATCCTCTAACTGCCTCCTTTTTTTCTTTTTCTTTTTCTTTTTCTTTTGTCTGATCCTGGGTTAGTAGTATTACATTACCTTTTATTATAAGACCTGGAGAATATTGGGTATTGTTGTTGCTATCATTATCGTGTAGTTCAATCCTAGCCTCAGAATTTTCTTTGAGATAATGTTCACGTCCTTTAGTAAATATCGATCCAAGGCCAAAGTTTATATCCGCTCTGTTCAGTGTAAAAGAGTCTGACTTATAGCGACTTCCTGAATTGACGTTATTGTTAGATTTTGATTTTTTGCCAAATAGTCGCTCAAATCTTGCTGAATAGCTTTCTTTATCTGTATCTTCTGCTTTTGGCGATGGTGATGATGGAGGGCTGCTTTCATTTTCAACATGATTTGCAATAGTGTTAACTTTCTTATTTTCTTTTTTTGCTAAAGGTGAGACTACCACGTTATTATTAGAGCTAAACACAGAAAAGTATTCTTCCTTATTCACATCGAACCTCTTGGCTATGTCGGCTGTTACCTTTACAGCATATGTTATGTTTGCATGCTTACCTTTGTAAGAGGAAAATAGGCTATTATTATTAGGGAGTTCAAATTCAAATGGTATATCATTATTCTGTGGCAGTATTTCTAGAGTTCCATCATCATTAAAACTGCTGCTCGCAGACTTTTGCAACAATTGTGAAAGATCCTTTGAAAAAAAGGTGTTAGTTTCACTGTAAGTTCTTGTAGTTGTGTTGCGACTACCGGTGCCACTAGTGCTGTTCTCTTGTATAGTTATAATAGTAGACTCATTGCCCTCTGCAAAGAGCGTTAGCTTCCTAGTTTTGGAGCTTTTCTCTGTCTTAACAGTAACTGTACCTCTGACAATTTCGCCTGGTCTATATTCTGCTTTTTCTAACCTAATATCGAAGGATAAATCTGTTCCCTTTAGTAATTTATTAAATATTACAGGTTATCACCTGTTCAAAGGCTGTTGAACAGATAACTTAAAAGTTTATGCTTTATGATTTCTATGTATTCTTAGACCATGATATAGTTAATTGAAATGGATGAAATGATAACACTCTCTGCTCAGATGGAACAGAATGTAAGTCCAGTTATCCTGATCAACAAGTTCAATGTCAAATCCGAAGACGTAGATCAGCTTATAAAAGCATGGGCAGCTGATGCCGCATATTTCAAACAACAGCCAGGTTTCATTTCTGCACAACTTCACCGCGGTATTCGAGGTAGTTGTGTATTTATCAACTATGCAGTTTGGGAATCTACTCAGCAGTTTAAAGAAGTATTTAACAGGCC
>DASTCR010000154.1:0-4374 GCA_035710925.1 Nitrososphaeraceae archaeon
AGTTGCATCCAAGTTGCCTAGCGAAGGAGCACCATAATCCTCTACTTCTAAATGAAAGTAATCCATAGCCTTATTGGTTAACCATTCTGAAGGCAGCGGCACTTCCCTTATGGTAACTATAGTTTTAACTCCATGTCTCACCAACCATATATATTGTGAATATGTCATGGGCATTCCGCTTCCAGCGAGTACATCTTTTATAACCCAGCTAAAATTGGTAGGCCTATTCGCAAGATATCCATGTAACCATCGATAAGTATTACCAATCTTAGTCATGATCAGTTAGCAGCATCGAGATTCTCTTATCTCACATTAATGTATTTGGCAAGATTAAATTATTCTTATAACTTACTCTAATCCGTGTCTTCAAAGTTTTGCGTCCGTTATTTGACAGGCACTATCTCTGACATTTTATATCAGTAGTCGCTAAGGCAATCGAGAAAACGTACTATACCACTGGCCTCATTTATGCACCTTGCATTTTAGGGCTTCACAATCTCCTAGTAACTTGGCCTGGCTTAATTCCTTGTGTAACAGCTTTTTAAAAGAGTATTAAACTTGGATGATAAGACACCCACTGAACATTTATTGTGACAATAGCAAGCTCTAGAAGCAGGTAGGAACAGAAGCAGTATAGAACTATAAAAATATCTCCCTCTGTATTTCAATTGTGAAAAAGGAAAAGTATTACTTCATAGTTTTTGTCAACTCATTATAGGTCTGGCGTTTAGCTTGATCGATTACTAGAACTGATAAGTCGCTAAATTCCTTTCCCTCCAGTTCGCTAACTTTACCTTTGAAAATAGTTTCATTCTCCATATCTGTTAGATTTTCAAAGACAAATGCATTGAGAGCTGAAGTGTTAATTCCGGTGTTCCTTAAGAATATAGCTACATCTGACTCCATGAACCTTTTTGACGGATCATTTGTCCAAGGTCTAGGTAGTAGAATTGCACTTTTACCTTTACGTATTGCCTCACTTAATTCCTTTTTTTTCTTCTCAATATCTCCGCTGACATGAAGAGTGGTTATGTGTGATTTATCGAGTGGCACCTTAGATTTTGCAGCTGCTACTTGAATCGAACTGATA
Source organism: Nitrososphaeraceae archaeon (assembly GCA_035710925.1). Taxonomy (GTDB): domain Archaea; phylum Thermoproteota; class Nitrososphaeria; order Nitrososphaerales; family Nitrososphaeraceae; genus TH5893. Next base: position 1,091 of record DASTCR010000154.1, read on the forward strand.
CCTGGAATAATTTCCACATTATCATCACCAAAAATCTCTAATAGTCTATCGACGACTTCAGATTCGGAGAAGCTTGCATCCCCCGTAAACGGAACTAAGCAAGATTCATTATTCTTCATCTGTCTATAGACATCTTGGTAAACAACATCTTGGTTTTGAAGAGTAACCTCCAACACTTTTTGTTTACTTTTATCAATAATTGTCTCTATGGTTCTTAAAGTGTACTTGTAGCCTATGATATAACTACACTTAACGATAGTTTCTCGAGCTATATAGGTCAAATACTTCGGAGAGCCAGGACCTACGCCGAGGATATACAGTTTTTTAGTCATCTCCTAACTGATACTCAGGCAACCTCCGTTAAACAGGATTCCAAAGAAGGAACGCATACCACTGCCAATGCTTTAAACCTGCTTTCTACACCTCCGGCTCTCATTCACGCATTCTGATTTATAATTCTATTACATATGCGTGTTTATCTGATCCTTTATGAAATCAATAATGGGTACCCATTCAACACGCTGAAATTCAATTGGATCCTTCAATGGATATTTCACCCATCCCTTGACAACTGAAAACTTGTAGTTACTAGATTTAAGGCCCATGTTAATTTTCACTTTAAGCAAAGTTGCCCAGCGTTTCTTTTCAGAGGTAATTTCAAGTATTCGATTAAAAGGGACATCAAGGTTCTCGGTGCTTTTCTTTAGATCACTATCGAGATTTGTTATCCCATATCCTTCTAGAGGTCTGAACACATTATCACCTTCCTTAAACCTCTTAGCTTGTCTGATGGAGTGAACGTCATGCACTCTATAACTCATATTTGTTTTTGTGATGAAGGCAATTCTCCTATCAGTGACTACAAGCATACCCTCTTTTCCTCTTTTCATGAAACCTTCTTCTTGGCCCCATATCCAAAGGAGATGAGCCCTAATCTGTTCATCCCACTCTACCAATAGATTCCATGAAGTGCCATACCATTAAAATCTTCTCGAAAAATCTGTATTGTTAGTCTTCATGTGAAATAAAGGGTTTTGTCTCAGTTACATTATTGAAAAGACATAAATTATTATCCTTTCTCTTTTTGAAGCTTTTTAAGTGATTCAACTCATTAGCACTATAACATATTATATGCTGAATATCCAACAAATCAGAAATATTGTTAACCAATACGATTTAGATGATATTTCAATTGGGACAATAGGCAGTCATTCTGCACTAGAGATCATGGATGGGGCCAAGGATGAAAACATCAAAACTGTATGTATATGTCAAAGGGGGAGGGAGCGTCCATACCGAAGGTTTTCGCGTCTTTCTGACGAAATTATTACTCTTGACCAATTTTCTAGCATTGTTGACGAAGAAATACAGGCTAAATTAAGAAACTTAAATACAATTATTGTTGCAAATAGAGCATTTACAGCTTATGTTGGATATGATAATATAGAAAATAAACTAGAAATACCAATTTTTGGAAACAGGGAATTATTAAGGGCGGAAGAGCGATCAGTTAAAAGAAATCAATATTACTTATTAGACGTTGCTAAGATCAGGCATCCTAGAATTTACGAAGAACCTTCACAGATAAATAATCTAGCGATGGTAAAAGTACAAGAATCAAAAAGAAAACTGGAGAGAGCTTTTTTTGTTGTTACATCATACGAAGACTATAAGCGGAAAGCTAGGTCAAAGATCCAGGAGGGAATTATCAGCGAAGAGGATCTTAAATCTGCCACGATAGAGGAGTATATTATAGGAACCTATTTTAATTTCAATTTTTTTTTCTCTCCACTGAAGAAAGAGACAGAATTTCTTGGGATTGAGAGAAGGTTGCAAACAAATATTCATGATTTTACTACCTCTTTAACTGCTAAACAGCAAATGGAGATTGAAGTAGGAATCCAGAATATTGAGGTAGGTCACACCCCTGCAAGCATAAGAGAATCAATGCTTGAAAAGGTGTTCGAAATAGGTGACAAATTTACAGACGCTGTCAAAGAAGAATATCCTCCTGGAATCATTGGACCGATTTCATTACAAGGTATTGTTACACTTGATCTCGACCTAGTTATATATGATGTATCGCTTAGGGTTCCGGGTAATCCTATTATGGCGACCACTAGCCCTTATACTAAATACTACTACGGCCATACAATGGGCGTAGGCAGAAGGATTGCAATGGAAATTAAGAATGCAACATTGCAGAAGAGAGTGTTAGAGGTAGTAACATAATAATTATCTTTTGCTATTCTGTTATTGCTCTATTGCTTCTTCGAATAAACTTTTTCGCACTTTAATTGGAATATCGTAGTACGCTGCCAAGGCGATGGCATCTGATGCTCGGTAATTTCTTAATACTAAATTATCTCTTCTGCTCTTAAAATGCAGGTTTGCGCGTAGTACTGAACCACTTTGATATACTCTCACTTCTATAAGAAGAAGATCCTGAGTGACTGCTATCTCTTCAACCAGATTGTATATTGTAGGGATCATATTTTTGTCACCACCCTGAAATCGTGATATATGTCTGGCAACCTCGCCAGAAAAAGCTCGCATAGGAAATTCTTTCCCCTCAAATGTCTTGAGTATAACTATCCCTTCTAGGCCTAGTTGATCGGCAAAGCCTACATAGCTTATTTTTGCTTGTATATAACCTTCATCACTATCTTCTTCAAAACTGCGGGGCATGATAATCTATGTATATACATTGCTAAGAATTAAGGCTTACACCCTCAAAATATTGTCTTAATTATTTCGTCAACAACTGCTGCGAAATTTACCTGTATGTAAATGTAGTGCTGTAAGAAGGCTTGCAGTTCATTGGTAAGTTAAATTTAGTGATGCGGTAAATTTAATTTCGGTATTGCAGCAATTAAATCTATAATCATAAGATGGAATCTACTAGAGAACATAAGGATATTCCCAATAGCGGCTTTAGGATGGCCCTCATCGGCTTGGTTTCTCTCGTACTTGCTTTTTTAATTTACTCGCGCCTTACTTCTCCTACTGGGCAAACAACTATGATAATGCCTGAGCTCAAAAATCTTGCGTACGCTATTTTGGCTATTACGTTTATGTCACTGGGATCTATAGGATATGGGGTGTACCGAATTTTGATAGCAGAGCATCGAGGTGCAATAGGCGGTAGTAGCCGGTACTTCATTGGTCTAATTCTTTTGGATAACCAATATCGAAGGATTATGCTAATTTCGTCTGTAATGTACGGAGTTGTTTTTGGTTTTCTATCTCAGATTTTTATCTACAACAATAGTATTTCATTTTTC
>DASTCR010000155.1:0-3402 GCA_035710925.1 Nitrososphaeraceae archaeon
TCTTGTTGATTTTCCAGTAGCTCTTTATTCATATCGGTAGCTATAGCCCCTGGCGCAATACCATTGACTCTTATTCTTTTATCGGCCAATTCCAGGGCAGCAGTCTTAGTTAGCATTTCCATGCCGCCCTTTGAAGCTGCATATTGAGCTGACTGGGGGTGAGGAGTCTGTTCGTGTACCGACGAAATATTAATAATTGAACAATTATAGTTTTTGTTATTATCTGCATTCCGTTCATTACCTAGCCTACTAACCATATTCTTTTCTGCTTCTCTTGTGCAAAAAAAGGCGCCCTTTAAATTTATATCAATAACTTCATCCCAATCTTTTTCTGTTAGCTCGTGTATTTTCTTTGATTCTCCTCCAATTCCAGCATTGTTAATCATGACATCTATTTTTCCAAACTGCCTGACAGCCTTTTCCACTAAGGACACACAAATATGCTCCTGAGATATGTCTCCGGCAAGTGAGACAATTTTCTCTTCATCCTCAATGGAATTTGAAATTTCTTCAGCAGCTTGCTTAGGTGTTGTTCATGTCTAGCATTCATTACAATGGAATATCCTGCCCTTGCAAACTCCATGGCTATTGATTTTCCAATACCCTTACTGGAACCTGTAATGACTGCCACTCTTCCATCATTATTGTAATTTCCTTTTTCACCCATAATATTTCTTGGAAGATTAAGTTCAGCATAATTAATTAGCCTTTAACTTTGTCTTTCAAGGAAGACCAGTTTAGCAGAAGAGTTTGTTTATATCATCATGCAACCCAATATCAACTTTAAATCTCGATATCCATTACAAGTCGTAATATACCCAAACTAAGAATTGGTACATGCATATTCATAAGTGCTCTGATTATTCCCTCTAATTCCCCATAAAATTTAAGTATGGATGAATTTCATTATATGTGCTGTTATTATCGGGAAATGGTAATGATGACTGCTTTCTAGCTCTGAATCATTTCCGTAAAAAAATGCATCGACAATTATGCATAATAATTCATAACTAAAAAAACACAAAGAAATTCTGCTCATCTACTCTCTGTAGGAATGTATGTCCGGGTTGATGTATAATATAGCAATTGCTCTGCAGGTTTAGCAATGCTATAAAACGCCAAGCTATTCAAAAAAAAGAATTGGAGGATCTTATTGCGATCAAACTGTTTTTCTAATTACTCTTCATACTCATCTGTACATTCCAAGACTTCGTAGTCGGCTAAATTATCTCCAAGTTCCTCCGCCTCGTCGATACATTCTTGAATTTCGTGATCTGCTCTTTGGTAAGCAAGTGATGCTTTGAAATCACTGTAGTCTATGTGATCATCATCCAATTCTCCGTCGTCCACGTCCCTTGCCAATTCCTCAACATCGACATATTCATCAGCATTCTTGTCCTGAGCCCAAGCAGCTGGCACCATCTCAATTGCTGTAAAGGATATACCTGCAATGTAGACGAATGATATCAGCACCGTCATTATTGCAGTTCCAGATACTAACTTTTTTATACTCATAGACCATCAATAAAAGTTAAGTTATAAATAGCAACAATTTACAATATTTTGAGATAGTTTTGCACTTCGATCCAAATATTCTCCCCAGTAACTCGAAAGATACTTTTACTATTGATTAACTGACTTAATAATCCATATTTACCTATACGGATTTGCAAAATTTTTAAGGTTATCCTAGGATTTTAACCTTCAAGGTTGTTAGTACGAAGCCCTTTAAAACTGTCTTATTTGATATTCTAATCGAATGCCCAAAAATTGTAATTGAGAATTTTTGAAAATATCTCTTTGAGATGGCTATTTGCGGTGGGCACATGCAATAGCAAATAGGATGTCTTGCATAGGCATAACATAATCATGCGATTTTAGCTGGACGTAATTGTGTCAGATCCAGCTTGAAATATAAGTATACTAAGATGACAACTCACTCAACATATGGTTCGCCTGTACCAATCAAACGCTCGCAGTGCCTTTGAGGCAGACGTAGTTATTGTTGGAGTACCTGATGAATCTAAATCTCATGCTAAAAGGAAAGGTGCGAGCAAGGGACCAGATAGCCTGCGTCAGGCATCAAATGAGTCAGGGTTCTTTGAAAGAAATGGAAAACTCATTCCTGTTTGTCCGATACTTGGCAATATCAGTAATAAACTTATCTTTGATTATGGGAACATTCCAAAAGAAAATCTTCAGAAACTTATCACAGATTTAGTCGCAAACCATAAGATACCTATAGTAATAGGCGGAGACCATTCTATCACAAGTACTGTTTTACAGGCAACTGGCGATATTCATGGTAAACTAGGATTATTTTATTTTGACGCTCATCCCGATTTTGTCTCTTCTACCACTGAATATTATGGATCTGTTCTAACCGACTCGTCACGGTGGATAGATTTCTCCCAGAGTATGCTGATAGGTACCAGAGCCGCTGAGCCTGAAGAGCTGGAAAATGCAGAAACTGTGGGACTTGAAGTAATCACTCCCATAGATGTAGCCAAATTGGGAATTTCTCGTGTCGCGAATAAGCTGCAAGCTAAAGGCTATAACAATAAGAGATATGTTTCAATAGATCTCGATTGTGCAGACCCAGCATACGCTCCGGGAGTTTCTTTGCCATCATCCTGCGGCCTATCAAGTATCGACCTTGTTTATCTCGTTAAGCTGGTCGTAAACAGCGGTGTAGTTGGAATAGACATTGTAGAGCTCTCGCCGGACTTTGATTTGAATAATATGACGGCGAATTTAGCTGCCAGAATACTTTTAGAGTCTATCGCCTCAATCAATATTTCGTATGATCGGATTTAATTCTCGCTTCTTGCAAAGACATTGTAAATCAAATTACTAACTAACTAATTTTCGATGTCATCTAAGTAAGGCAAAAGTAGAGGCGATATGGCTATGCATAATTATTTAAGGTCATCCCACAAAATTAGGTAATAATGACATTTGAAAATGAGCATACTTTTCGAAAATTTATGGTATCAAAGGATGAAGAAGAATTTCACAAAAGATATTCCGCAGCTGTAACAGAAATCAAATCACAATTCGGTAGAAAATATGCCATGATTATTGACGGTAGTGATGTAACTTCAGCAAAGACTTCCGTTCATACGTCGCCTATAGATACTCGCATAATATTGGGCTACTTTCCAATTGCGAGTAAAACTCATGTGAGGGACGCTATTAATGCTGGGAAAAAGCTCTATACCGAATTGTGGAAGAAAACAGAATATAAATATCGAGTACAAGTCTGTAGGGACGCTGCAGCCAAAATTGCTGACAGGAAGTTTGAATTGGCAGCATGGATTTCTTATGAAAACGGTAAGAACAGATACGAGGCAATTGCAGATGTGGATGAAGCAATAGATTTTATCAGATACTATTCTGAAG
>DASTCR010000156.1:0-6736 GCA_035710925.1 Nitrososphaeraceae archaeon
TTCCACTTCCCCAACACATCATATGTATATCAAAAAGTTTTGAAAAATGTGGCTTCTCTGGCTTCGTAATCAAGTGTTCGACAATAAACACTCTTCCATCATGATAAGAACAAGACCTATGAATATTGCAAAGTATCTTGATACATTCATCATCGTTCCAATCATGAAGAATCATTTTTAGTATGTAGGCATCAGCAGAGGGAACTTCTCTAAACATGTCGCCTTTTACATACAAACAACGGTCTTCCACCCCCAACTTACTTGCCCATGTTAAGTCCTTGTTCTTAGTAAGAGATTCTAGCTCCAATATACTACCTTTCATATGACTACACTTTAGAAGTAAGTTGCTCAGTAAATGTCCATATCCTCCTCCTATATCACACAGATGATGTATTTTGGAGAAATCATATTTACTAAGTGCATCTAGTACCAAAGCTGTTTGGGTACCGGAATAACTAGTCATAGCCTGACTGAACACTTCAGCATACTCTAAATTTTTCTCAGCATATTCGAATGCCTTACATCCATATTCGCGGAGAAAAGCATCCTGTTGGCCATCCTTAATCATTTCAGGTAAATGCTTCCAGATTGCATAGTGTTCTGGGCCCTCTTCTAACAGTATTACATCTCTTAATGTCTGGGGGTGATTCTTCTGAAGTAACTTACCCTGTGTGCTAATTGAAAACTTATAATCGTTTTCTTCTTTTAAGAAGCCCAGGGAGGCTAGGGCTCTCAGAAGTCTATAAGTCAGCGCAAAATCGAGGCTAAGTTGCTTTGCAATATCAGATGCGTTCCTGGGCTCCGATGTTAGACATTCAAAAAACCCCAACTTGACTCCAGCATAGAGTGTTTGACTTTTCCATCTACCAAATATGACTTCGAAAGTTTTTTCATAGTCTGACATGATAATATGACGTTTGTCTTCTGTTATAGTTATATAAATAAAATGAAGTTTCTGGTTTTTTGCCTCCTGTTAACTAATTGTCAAATTAGAACGATAAGAATGCATACTAACTTGCGACGAAGGAACCTTCAGCAAGCGGTACGGAAGGAGATAATAACTGTTAATAACTAGCATTTCATACACGCTTTAACATAAAGCCGCAGGAGGGAGAAACAACACGGCGTTAAGACACCAGAGTTGCTTCAGGGGAACTCCTGCGGCTATAATATTATACGCCTTCAAGAATACTAAAGATTTCCTAGACAATATTTCGTAACTTAATTATTCGGAAACATTCTGCGATTACCTTATTTAAATGACTTAGTAAACTCTTACTGAATATTGTTTATAGGAGTGTACGGCGTATTAGAATTGGGCCTAATACTATCAGCCGGGCCGCGGGGGCGGGCCCAGACTCAACTAGTATGTTCCATTTAGGTTACTCTTTGAGTCTCCTGCGGCTGATATAAGAACTCGTTGGCACAAATCATAAAAAATCATGAATGCCGCTGATATTCCTACAACTTGTTAATCTCCCCATGGCCGCTTCCTCCTTCCCCATAGCGATATTCATTTTTTATCCTTAGCAACGATTAAGGTAGCGACAGCATGCTTCTAGAAAAGGCAGCGCCTTAGGTTTTATCTATTAATTTCTCTCTAACTTTTGCTAAATCAGAATAACCACTATCCCAGATTCTCTGATAGTACTCTCTCATAGCAGCACATGTTTTTTCATCTTTTATTAAAATCCCCGCCTTGAACTGACTTTACTGAATATTACTTGATTACTTGTGGCTTGTTCTGGTGCCTCATGCTGACTATTGTCGTGACAGTCGAGTCCTTATTCGCCTGCTGTATTTTGTGAGTTAATGTTGTTTTCCGCACAGTTTTGAGCCTTTGAGTTTATTCCGCCTATAACTATGTTCGGCTCGATATTGGATTCAATGTCAGTATACGCCACGATAGAAGACATTAGTTATAATTTTTAACTGCTTGTATAAACCAATGTGGCAAGATATTTCTGTTTTTACTTAGAAAATAACCAAAAGCAGAATCTAAGATGTATGTTTTTGCCCAATCCTCTTTTGACCTTACAGATCTTCCATATGCTTGTGCTAATCTTAACGCTGTTTGCCAATAGTACCATTCTTCATCCAGACTCCTTTTTGCATTTATCCACCTGTCACTCTTGTTTGGATATGGAACCTTAGTCACAATTTGAAATCTAGAAAGTTCATCCTTTAAATCAAGCCCGGTATGTAGTGAAGGGGAAATGAGGACTGTAGGCTTTATACTATTGATATGTTCTTGTATCACTTCTTCTCTTTGTATTTCTGGATCGGTAACTACTAACCTTCGTGCATTTTCTTTTGATATATTGTCCTTAATAAAGTTCAATTGTTCATAAGATGTGGTATGAATTATTCCTTTGTCTTTCCTGTGTATCGTCATAATATTGTCGACTGTCTTTGTAATACTTGATTTTATTTCCGGCAATTGTAAATTATTAAAGTTGAGATAGGCAATATTGAGAGCATAAATTGGTCTATTTTGGATAGGAAAATCTGATTTGACTTGGATATATTTTACTTCCTTTTCATTATCATATACTAAACCAACACTTCTACAAAATGCTCTGGGGTTAAGTATGGTTGCACTCATTATTAGTATTTTTGAACACTTTTCAAATACAGCCCTACAATAAGGAGAGATATCCAAGGGCTTTAGCTCAACTTTCACGACCTCATAGTTTTCTTTCCTTATTTCAGATACTATCCAATTCCTTGGATTTGATAGTATATTGTTTATTGTAATAGTTAGTCTTTCTGTGTCCCTCAGAGCATCAGCTGCAAGTTCTTCGTTAAGGTTCTTAGTATATGACATACTTGAAAAGGACTCTTGATATTTTCGAGCAATTTCATCGTCACTATCATACAAGTCCGCCCCAGAAATAATCTTCCTTTTCTTTACTGGCATTTTTGGTTTTGATGTATTAGTATTTTCACCTATTTGTTGTTCTTTCTCCTCCTCGTCATACCAGTTGTACCTAATCTTTCGTTGTAAAGCCAATAGTTTTATTTCTGAAGTATTTCCAATTAGTGTAAACATTTTTGTCTCGAGTTCAATTAAAAATTTAATCCACTTTTCCAGATCATTATAGCCATAATCAATCATTTCTAAATTTTGAATATATCTCTTCCATCTTCTTTTAGATATGGAAAGCCCCCTAAATTTTACTATCTCTGACTCCAATAAATGGCCCTCGTCTAGCACCAAAAATTCTCTTGGCTGCAAAATCTTTGTATTTGGAAGAAAAGCCAAGAAATTTGAATAATTGAAGATAGAATGGCTGGAAGTTAAGGCCATATTTAGCTGGTTAAAGTATTCACAAGGTCTCCATGTATTTGGCTCTTGTATGTTTCTTAGGTTGTTAAGATGCAGCCATTGTGAAAACTCTCTCCGATAATTAATTTCAGCGGATTTATTGACAATAGCTTGCTCACTCTTGGTTCCTTTGTTTAATAGGTTATAGTCTTTTAGGAAGGTTCTATATTTACAACCATCGTCTTGAAAGGATTTATTTGTCATACAAGGACCATACTCAACACTGGTATGCCTACATTCACTGACGTAATCTGAAGCACACACTCCGCACTTGTATGACTTATTTTTAATGAAATCTTCTTTTACTAGACAACGAAAGTTATTTGCTCCCTTTGCCATTTTAATGAAAGGAAAATCTCTTGAATATTGAGTTTGTAAGTCTTTAGTAGAAGTACAAATATAACTAGTTCCCATAGTCAAGGCTACTGCCACAGCGACAGGACTCTTACCAAAGCCAGTAGGGGCCTCAAGTAAAATAAATTTATAACCAGAGTTAAATGCTTCACATATTTCATCTAAAACATGAGTTTGACTATCTCTTCTAAAAGCAAACGGAAAATTCTTAATAAAATCAGTAGCGGTCAATGATGATTTTCCCTGATTTTTCAATGATATTTCATCTCCATTTCTCTGGTACGAATGACTATATTATTTCTGCTATCATCGGTAGAACAAAACTAAATGTTGCTCCTCTTCCATTGCGGTTGTTCTTAGCCCACATTTTCCCTCCATGAGCTTCTACTATACTTTTGGAAATGTAAAGTCCAAGTCCTGTTCCCACGCTAGAATTTGTAGCAAACTTGGTAAATAGCCTTGCATAGATCTCTGGGTTTATTCCCTGACCGTTGTCTTGAACACTAACAATAACTTGCTGAGCATCCTTTTCAATTTTTAGAGATATTTCTCCTCCCTTATCCGTGAACTTAATGGCGTTATTTAGCAAATTTGAAACAACCTGAGTTATTCTTCCCTTGTCTCCTTCTATAGTAATGCTCTTATCCAGATGGTCAGACGAAGATAATCTTATTTTTCTGCAGTTTTTTGTTCGTTGTTCCTCCCTTTCGTAATCTGCGATAATATTCTTTATTGTATCATTCAAGTCGAAAAGTGTCTTATGAAGTTTTAGTAAATTACTTTCAATTCTAGTAACATCAAGTATATCTTCTGTAAGTCTTTGAAGTCTTTTTGCGTTCCTATTTATGACATCCAACAATTGGCTCAATTGTTCATCTTCTTTAATCTTGGAGCTAACAACCTCGGCTAACCCGAGTATAGGCTGAATAGGAGTTCTCAGCTCGTGTGCCGCTATATTGATAAACTCCTTCTGCATTTTATCATGAATTTTCAACTGTTCATACATTTCTGTTTGTTTCCATAGTGTTTCAAACATCGAAACATAGGATAGCACGGTTGATTTACTGTTCGAATAAGATGATAAGCCTATTGCCTGTTGTATGTTTTCCTTTGTATCATCTTTTAGCTCTACTGCCAAGGATGACTTTCTGTCTACTATTAAAAGTGAGATTTTGGTTTGTAATCCTGGTTCTAAATATCTGATGTTTATTTTCTGTGTTCTATCTATGGTGTTGGTAGCAGTGTCATTGTTGTTACTTCTCTCCAATGCCTCAACCACTTCTTTTATTCTGGGGTCATATGGTACTAGAATTCGGACACTCTTCTGACCTTGTTTTGCTGCTTCATCTAACAAGGCAATTCCGCCTGCGTGTTCTTGTCTAAGAAAGGCATTGGATGTTGAGAATATTGTTAATATTTCCTCCTTACATGAATTTACAAGATCAAAAGCTATATTCTGTACTCTTATTGGATCTCTAATAGTTTCGATGAAATCTGGTATTACTCCCTCTTCTATTTCTCTAATTCTCTCTTCAGCAGGAATAGCTTTATTCCAAAATGTATCAAAAATATATTGTCCTTGTCCAACTACTTCTTTTGCATTACTATAAAAAACCTGTGTTAATAGTTGCTTTTCTCTCAGTGTAGTAGTTGACATGTATTCAGATTCACTTATCGCTATTCCACCAACGAGGCCTTCTAAATGACGCATCTCTGTAACAATTTTCCTTAATTCTTTGCAATAGTGTAGATTATCCCTTGTTATTTCTGTAATGAATCTTATTTTACCTCCTCTCCTTATAACATCTATGTAATTGTCCTTGTATACGTCAAACTCCATAATAATAGAGGGCCCATTTTTTTCTCCGTAAAGGTCCATTCTTGTCTTTACATTTTTCATAAATTGAACTCCTCTTCCTACGGCTGCCTCTACACCATAAAGCAACTCTGTCTTTTCTTCTTCTTCATCAGAAGGACTGATAATAGTCAAGGGTTCACTAATAGATTGTATAAGAGAGAATAAAATAGTATGTGTGCATCAGAGGGTTGGCAACATTGCACCGTTGTGTTTGTTTAAAGCAAATTCACCTGTCGTTCACATATATGACGATTGTAAGGGGAAGTCGTTCAATAAAAGGAGAACACCTTTTTCTCACCATTCTTTTAAATAATATGTTCAGCATAAGAATGAACGATGAATTAATGACCTGTAAAGGTATATGTCTTCGACACAGAGCATCCAAGCCTATTGGTTCTGGTCGCTATTCTAGTGGCCAAAAGCGTTGTCAGGTCTGTGAGATATTCATTAAATGGGATGAATTATGGTGTCCATGTTGTGGGTATCGACTAAGGACAAAGCCACGCAATTCGGCATTTAAAGAAAGGTTTGCAATAAGAATAAGAACAAGAACAAGACAACAAATAAGGACAAAAAATGGTGAGCAAGGAAACTTACCGACTCAAGTGGTGCGCTATTAAAATCGAACTCTATTCGCTTTCAAGGATATGAATATCATCATGCCGCTAGTGCTGTTAATCGTACAGCAGTTGCCATTGATAAGGAAGAGCTTAATATTGTATAGCTCATAATGTATACCTTAATTCACTTGAAACTAATTAAAAATAGCAAGTAGGATCTAAAAAATCAGTCTAGTATTCGTTCGTTCTTTGACATAATCTTCAATATCAATTACAATATGGTATTGCCATAGAGGCAATTACTATAGTGCATATTTACTCTATCTTTGTGTTCTATCACGCTGAAATCTGCGCGCAGTAATTATACTTTAGGACTTCTCTTGATTTCTTCTTTGCTTTCCTCACTTCCGTATCTATCTGGATCTTTTAGTACATTTGCTGATGTATTAGAGCCAGCCTTTGGTTTTCCTTTTGACCTTTCTAAATCAATTCTTTCGATTGTGTCCGACATTGCAGGAAAGATCCATTTTATACTATTTATTGATTGTATACATGATAACACGTACATTATAACAATTTGAGACATTAACACTCATTCTTCATATTTCTCGATTTTTGGAGATGTAAACGCTGCAC